>CAZSGS010000038.1:0-4519 GCA_964606365.1 uncultured Wenzhouxiangella sp.
CGTCACCGACGAGCGCGGCGAGCTGGATCCCGAACAGCCCTACCTGGCGCGCGAGATGGGCATCAATCGCTACCAGCGCATAACCGGGTTCGACTTCAGCGCCGGCCACGCATACTGGGAAGCCACGGCCGGTTTCTGGTCGCTGGTTCGGGACGCCTGGCAACAGCGTCTGGAGACCAACGATCGCGTTCATCTCGAACCCGATGTCGAGGGCCAGTCGATGATGATGACGCTGTTCGACATGGCCGGCGAGATCGCCGAAGGCGAAGCATTCGATCGTGAAACCTCCAGAGCCGCGATCGAAGCGTTGTTCGAACGACACGTCGAAGTTTCACGGTAGCCGCCGACGAAACGCAGCGCCAGGCGGTCAATCCGGCTTCAGTGCAGGTTGATCTCAATTGCCGCCGTCGTCGTCGTCCCCATCCGACCCGGAATCGTCCCGTTCTTCAAGCACCGGATCCTCGACGCGATCTCCCGGGGCGTCGAGCGGAATCGGCTCATCCTTCCAGGCCTCGGAATCGACTTCTTCGTCGAGATACTGACGCAGGCGGTGTTGGCGGGAACGTTCGTTCTCGAACTGGATCTCGAGGGTGAAGGTGATGCGCCAGTCGCTGCGACGTTCGCCGGTATCAAAATCCTTGGGCCAGGCGTGTTCGGGCTCGATCTCGTAGTAGAGCCAGTGCCGCAGGAACTGCCGGCGATAGCGCAGCGCGGCGAAGTATTCCTCGGTCTCGAAACGCGGCTCGGTGTAGCCCCAGGCACCCACTTCTGCCCGCACGGCGCTCTTCATGTCCAGCTGCCGGAACGACACCAGGCCCGTTCGCCAATCGATGCCGTCGGACGCCTCCGACCAGGTTCCGCGCGCACTCCAGCGCAGCAGTCGATCCCGGTCGGGCAGCCACTCCCAGTCCAGGCGCGTTGTCAGCCCGAAGCCCTCCTCGCGCTCCCAGAAGGCGGACTGGGTAAACCGGCCCAGGCTGCGATCGGTCAGCCCCCGGATGTAACGATAGCGCCCCCGAACGCGGGGGTTGAGCGAGCCGCTGCTCACGCGTACGGTGCCGTCGACGTCAAAACGGCTTCTCGAGCGCTCGCTGGCGATGAAGCGCAGGCCCAGTCGGGTCCGGTTTTCGGGATCGTCGAACGCCCCCGTGTCGCCGTAGTCGCCTTCGAGCTCCTCGTCGCGCGCGACGAGCAGCCGCACCCGCTCGGAAAGACGCGGCAGGATGAGGTTGGCCCGCACCGAAGCGCGGTGCCGCCAGCCCTCGTTCTGATCCCAGCGCGCTGCGTTGCGCACGCGAATGAAGCTGCCCACCGGGTTCTCTTCCAGCGTGCGCGGGTCACCGAAGAAGCCGTCGAACCAGGCCGCCGGCTCGCACAGGCGCTGGCTCAGGTAGGAATGGCTGAAGTCCAGCCAGCCTTCCGGCCGACCCTGATCGTCGCGGCAGGAAGTCTCCATGAGGCGCTGTTGCACGGCCTTGCGCTCGGCCTTCCTGATCTCGTCCTCGACCTTCTCGTCCGCGTGCTCCTGGTCTGCCGCGTCGGGCGGCGGCTCGGCGCTGCCGGCAATCGACCACAGCACCACAGCGAGTAACGCGACGGCAGCCCGCAGTTTCATGACACAATCCTCAACCACAAGCGACAACCCAGCCCCGAGCCCAGCCAAACTCTGACATGTACGGCATCATACGACAAGACGAGACAACCGCCCAGCTTCCGTCGGCCACGGGCCGCCCATGAGCACCGCCAATCCGGCGCGGCCCTATGACCAGCTGGGCCCCGAGGTCGTGCTCGACGCCGTCGACGGACTGGGGCTGCGCAGCGACGGCCGCCTGCTGGCGCTCAACAGCTTCGAGAATCGCGTCTGGCAGGTCGGGCTCGAAGATGGCGATCCGGTGGTCGTCAAGTTCTACCGGCCCGAACGCTGGCGCGACGAAGCGATCGAGGAGGAGCACGCCTTCAGCCTGGAACTGGTCGAGGCCGGCTTGTCGGTTGTCGCCCCACGGTCCATCAACGGGCGCACGCTGCATCGGCACGGGGGCTTCCGGCTGGCCGTGTTTCCCCGCCGCGGCGGCCACGCGCCCGAGCCGGCCCACGAACCGACGCTACGCGTTCTGGGCCGCACCCTGGGGCGCATGCACGCCGTGGGCGCGGCGAGCCGGTTCCGCCATCGCCCCGAACTGACCGTGACCGAGCGCGGACGAGAGCCGGTCGACTGGCTGGTTGAAAACCGCTGGTTGCCGCCGCACCTCGAGGACGCCTTCTCGAGCCTGGCCGAACACCTGCTCGAGAACATCGCCGCGGCATTCGAACGTGCCGGGTCGGTTCGGCGCATCCGCCTGCACGGCGACTGCCATCCGGGCAATATCCTCTGGCGCGACGATCAGGCGCATTTCGTCGATCTCGACGACTGCCTTACCGGACCCGCCGTTCAGGACCTGTGGATGCTCATCTCGGGTGACCGCATCGATCGCGAGCGGCAACTCGGCTGGCTGATCGAGGAATACCGGCAATTTCACGATTTCGACCCGCGCGAGCTGCATCTGATCGAGGCGCTTCGAACACTCCGCATGATCTACTACCAGGCCTGGCTCGCCCGTCGCTGGGACGATCCGGCCTTTCCCGCCGCATTTCCCTGGTTCGGCGAGGATCGTCATTGGGAGAACGTCATCGGGCAGCTGCGCGAACAGATGGGCGAACTGGCCGAACCACCGCTGAGCCTGGCGCATGTCTGAAGCGCGGCTGCCCGTCGCCCCGGATGCATTCGAAGCCGCCGCGGAGGGACTCAGCCGGCAGGGCTGGTGGACGGGGGAGCGCGCGCTCGATGACGAACTGGTCGAGCAATTGCGTGCCGATCTCCACGCACTGATGCGGGAAGACCGCTTGCATCGCGCGGGCATCGGCCGGGACAGGGACTTCCAGGTCAATCGCCGCATTCGCAGCGACCGCGTTTTCTGGTTGGGGCGGGATCGACCGGCCCAGGCGAGGTTCATCGATCGCATGGAGCAGCTGCGCCTGGCGCTCAATCGCGAACTCTTTCTGGGGCTGTTCGAGTTCGAGTCGCATTATGCGCACTACCCGCCGGGCGGGCGATACCTCAAGCACTTCGACAGCTTTCGCGGCGCGGCCAACCGGGTCGTGTCGGCCGTGGCCTACCTGAATGAAAACTGGCAGCCGGGCGACGGCGGCGAGCTGGTGATATACCACGAGGACGGCGAGCGCATCTTAACCACGGTGGCGCCTCGCGCGGGAACCTTCGTGCTGTTCCTGAGCGAAGAGGTTCCCCACGAGGTCCTGCCCTCGCGCACCGATCGTACCAGTATCGCCGGGTGGTTCCGGCTCAATGCGTCGATCGCCGGGCAGGTCGACCCCGCCCGGTAGTAGGGATTCAGCGCGTGGGCGAGAGCAGGGTCGACAGCAGCTCCGGCCGCTCCTCGGCGAGCTTCTGCATCTGCGCTTCGTCGAGCGTGTCGAGCAGCTGCCGCATCCATTCTGCCTCGGCGCGCGCACGCGCATCGAGCGCCGCGACCCGCTTGTCGATCAGCGCCTCGAGCCGTTCGCGATCGTCGTCCTGCAGGGCTTCGCGCAGGGCTTCGGCGGCCTCGACCAATTGCTGCCGCGACTGCCTTGCCTCGGCCTGCAGGTTCTCGTGCGCCTCGGCGATTCGGGTCGTCTGCTCGTCGCTCAAGCCGAGTTCGCCGGTGACGTCCTCGTTCTCCCACCACCGAACGCGCCGGCCAGGACGACGGCCCTCGCCTTCTTCGGAATCAGCCTCGCTCCGGCGATGTCGTTCGGCACGCTCGCGCATCGCCTCCCGGCGATCCTCGCGCTCGCGATCGCCCATGCGTTCCCTGCGCAGTTCACGCATGCGCTCCCGGAAGGCCGCACGCCGCTCCGGATCGCGCATGGCTTCCTGCATGCCCTCGGGGTCGTCTGCCATCGCCCGCAGCTCTTCCCGGGACAATTCCTCGATCGGGCGCTCGGCGGCCCCGGATTGTCCGGAACCCGATGCCTCCGGCCGGGATTCGGCGGCCGCCGGATCCGAAGAATCCGGCGTCGATTCCGGCGATCTTTCCGAATCATCCTGCGGGCCACAACCCACCGCCAGGGCCAGGGTCAGGGCCATGGGAATCCAGGCACGTCGCAGCATTCTCATCACTCCTGCATGGTCGATTGGTCGATGATAGTCGCAAACCCGCCCCGCCGGCACGGCGGGGCGGGAAAGGCGCCTGTCAGGGCTGCTCGAAGCGGTCGCTGAAGATCCCGTCCGCTTGCGAGGCCGCCTCATAGGCACCCATGTCCAGTGCCGAGCCGACGACACGGGGGAAGCCCGGCCCGCGCTGATCGTAGTCGGGCGCGAAATCGCCCGCACTGCCGGCATCGATGGCCGGGCTGTCGGACTGCAGAGCATGCGTCCAGCCGGCGTTGCCGCCGTTGTCGGCCAGCGGTTCGAGCAATGGGTTGGTGTCCAGGATATTGCCGCCGTTGTCGACGTAGTCGGAGTACTTGGCCCCGGCCAGCA
>CAZSGS010000038.1:4529-12256 GCA_964606365.1 uncultured Wenzhouxiangella sp.
CTGCCGGCATCGATGGCCGGGCTGTCGGACTGCAGGGCATGCGTCCATAAGGGGGGATTGCCATCTCCGGCATTGCCACCGTTGTAGGACAGGGGCTCTAGCAACGGGTCGGTGTCCAGGATGTTGCCACCGTTGTCCTCGTACTCGGAGTACTTGGCCCCGGCCAGCAGCGAGTCGGAGACACCGCAATCCTCGGTGCCGCGCAGATCCTGATAGAGCCCGGTCTCGTTCTCGTTGCCGGCCAGAATCGTATTGCTGATGTTGCAGGTCGTCAGGCTGTTGTAGACGCCGCCGCCGTATTCGTAGGCGTAGTTGTCGGCAATGGTCGAATACTTGATCTCGGCCGACATGTCGCCCCTGAGACGAACGCCGCCGCCGAGGTTGGCCGAGCCGTTGTCGGAAATGGTGGAGTTCTCGAGAAACACCTGGCTGCCCGACCCGAAGTCGGCAAAAATGGCGCCGCCACCCGTCGTCGTCGAGGAATCAGCATAGTTGCCGCTCATTTCGTTGTACTTGACCTCGACCAGGACGTCTTCTGCCGTACTCGCGAACAGGCTCATGCCCCCGCCGCAACTGCCCTGGTTGCCGTAGAAGATTGAGTGGCCCACGCCGGCCTCGTTGGGCGTTCCCGTCAACCGCAGGCCGCCGCCACAGCCGCTGGCCTGGTTGCTGTAGAAGCCGGAATACTCGAACCCGAAGTCGGAACTGTTGGCCACGACCTGGAAGCCACCGCCACCACCGGATTCGGCCTGGTTGTAGCTCACTTGGACATCACTGCCGTAGAAGGCGCCATCGGTAATATTGGCCAGGACCGCACCGCCGTCGCCGCTGTAGGTCGAGTTGCCCACGAAGGAGGAACTCTCGATCGTGATTTCCGAGGCGTTGAGCTGGGCGTTCAGTCCACCGCCACCGCCGGTATCATTATTGTTGCCGTACAGATACACGCCGTCGAGCGCGGCCGTGACCGTGTCGTCCAGGTTCAGATAGAGCCCGCCCCCGCCGGATTCTGATTCGTTGGCGTCGAACAGATTTTCACCACTGAAATCGACGAACTTGAGCGGGTCGGAGATCGTGCCTTCGTCTCCGTACAGGACGTTGATCGAGGCCCCACCGCCGGTGGAGCCGGCGCTGTTGTCGGTGAATTCGTTGCTCTCGAGCGAGATCTCCGCCTGCTGGACAAAATCCTCGTCTTCCAGCAAGTAGAGGCCGCCGCCGCTGTAGTAGGCGGCGTTGTTGGTAAACGTGTTGTCCTGCAGATCGACCAGCGCGTAGCCCAGGTCGGCGTTCAGCCCGCCGCCGTTGCCGTACTTGGCCTGATTGTTCTCGAAATCGCTGTACTTGATGCTGATTTCAGCGTAGTCGAGCACATCGAGGTGCATGCCGCCGCCGCTGCCGTTGGCGGCGGTATTGTTGACGAAGTTGGCGCCCGAAATGTCGACAGCCATTCCACCCGAGCCCCGTACACCGATACCGCCACCGTAGCCGCCGGCACCGGTCACGCTGTTGCCCGAGATCTGCGTACCCAGCATCAGCAGCTCCCCGCTGCCGCTGTAGGGTTCGTGCCAGACGCCACCGCCGGCCTCCGACGCGACGTTGCCGTCGATGGTCGCATCGGACAATTGCAGCGAATTGACATAGGAAAGAATCCCGCCGCCTCGCGTACCACCGCCGCCGGTAATCGTGACCTGCGCGATCTGCACGGTGTCGGCGTTGTAGTCCGCGTCATCGTTGTACTTGGCGTAGAAAACCGGTGCGTCCCCGGTACCCTCGATGGTGATTTCATTGTCGCCGTCGATGCTGACCGACTGCCCGATCGGCAGGGTGGAACCATCGTAGTAGAGGCCGTCGGTGCCGAGCGTTATCGTGCCACTGAGCCCGGAAGCGAAGACGATCGCATCCTGACCCGATTCACCGGCCGGGCACTCGTCCCACTCGGAATTCGTGGTCGATGCGTAAAGCGCGGCGCGCAGCGAACACTGGCCGGTACTCAGACCGTCGTCGAGCGTATCGACCGTGATGGTGGCCGCCTGCAGCGAACCGGCGGCGAGTGCGCCGCTGACCGCCGCCGTCAGCGGCGCGATTCTGGGCTTGATGTTCTGACGAAACTCGTACTTCGTCGTCGATTGGTACTTGGACACGCTACTACCTCCCTGGAAAACTGGCCAGATTCTGTGACTCGTGCCCGCTACTACGAGAAAGGGGGCGAAATCATGACAAGCCCTCCGGCGATTCTCCGATTCTCCCCAATACGAGAGGCTCTGAAGGAATTGACCGGTCGGCCAGTCAATGTTAGCATCGCGCAGCATGAACGATAGCGCCACTCGCGACCCGGAGCTGACCCGCTCCCGCATCCTCCAGGCGGGTTTCGACCTGTTCGTCGACCGCGGCTTCGCCGCCGTGAGCATGCGCGAGCTGGCCGAGCGATCGGGCGTGACCAAGAGCCTGATCCATCACCACTTCGGCACCAAGGAAGGCTTGTGGGACGCCGTCAAGGAGCTGGCCTTTTCACGCTACTACGAGGGCCAGAGAGACGAACTCGAGGGCGCCGACGCTCCCGATTCGGGCCTGCTGCGCAACGGTGTCGTGCGCTATTTCCGCTTTCTCCAGGAAAACCCCAGGGTGGTGCGGCTGTTTACCTGGATGCACCTGGAAGGCGACACCACCTGCAACGAGATGGACGCCGAACTGGTCGAGCTCGGCGCCAGGCGCGTGCGCGAAGCGCAGGAAGCCGGGCTGCTCAGACCCGACGTCAACCCGACCCACGTGGTCACCGTGTTCATCCACGCCTGCTCCCAGTGGTTCGAGGTGCGCCCGCAGCACAAGCACTGGAAAGGCATCGGCAGCGACGACGAATATCTCGAAGACTTCCTAAAGATCTTCATGGACGGTCTGGCGCCTCGCGCGCCCGGGCCTGAACCCGACGACAGCTGAGACCCCCTGGATCATGAACGACCTAGCGATTGACTACACCCCGACAACTGACCGGCCGGCCAGTTTGCTGGATTCGGTTCGCCGTGGCGGGGCACTCCTTGCCCTCCTCGCTGTGCTCGCCGGCACCGCCGCCTGCTCCGACGGCACCGCCGAGCGCGCACCCGCGCCCGAAGCCGGACAACCCGTTCGGGTGGCCGCCGTCAGCGACGGCAAACCGCCGGTTCGCCTGCGCTTGCCGGGCGTCACCCGGGCGGTCGAACGCGCCGACCTGGCCTTCCTCCACAGCGGCCAGCTGGCCGAACGCCTGGTACGGCGCGGTGAGCGTGTCGACGCCGGCCAGGCGCTGGCCATCCTGCACAATCCCACCCTGATGCCGGGCGTATCCGGCGCCGAGGCCCGGGTACGGGAACTCGACGAACAGTTCGAGCGGCTCGAACGCGAAACCGAACGCCTGACCAACCTGCACGAGCGCGGCCTGGTTTCCACCGACGAACTCGACCGCGTGCGCGCACGGCGCAACGCCACCGGCCAGGCGCGCAGCCAGGCACAGGCGGCCCTCGAGGAGGCGCGCGAGCAACTCGCCGAGGCCACCATCCGCGCACCCTTCGCCGGGCGAGTCGCGGCCTTGCCGGTCGAGCCGGGCCAGTTCGTCAGCCCCGGCCAGACCGTCGTTTCGATCAGCGCGCCCGAGGAACTCGAAGTCGCCGTGGACCTGTCGGCCCGCCAGGCACGCGCCCTGGCCGAGGGCGATACCGCCGCGATCCGCCGACTGGAAGGGGGTGAGCGTCTGACCGGGGAAATCCGTGAAATCGGTCTTTCCTCGCCGGGGCAGCCCGCGACCGCGGTACTCGACCTGAGCGGCGCCGAGTGGCCCCAATGGGCGCCCGGCCAGGCGGTGCACGTCGAGCTTTCCTGGACCAACGGCGATCAGCTCAGCGTTCCCCTCGATGCGTTGATCGACACCGGCGACGGCCTGCCGCACGTCTTTCGCGTGCGCGACGACCATGCCGAACTGGTCAGCATCACTCCCGGCGAGCTCGACGGCGGCCGGGTGCGGGTCGCCGGTGACCTCGAGCCCGGCGACGAGGTCGTGGTCGCCGGGCACGGCCAGTTGCTCGACGGCGAACCGGTGCGGGTGCTGCGATGAAGTTCATGCAAACCGCGCTCAATCGGCGACGACTGATCCTCACCGGCGTGGTGATGCTGTCGCTGATCGGCCTGGCTGCCTGGCTGGGCATGGACCGTCAGGAAGACCCCTTCTTTCCTTTCCGCTACGGCAACGTCCAGATTGCCTGGCCGGGCGCCGAACCGGCCGAAATCGAGCGCCTGGTGCTCGACCCGCTGGAGGAGGAAATCGCCGGCGTCGAAGAGGTCAACGAGATTCGCGGCACCGCGCGGCTGGGCTTCGCGCACATCATCGTGGGCATGCACCAGCACGTCTACGATACCGACGCGGTTTGGGACCGCATCCGGGTCGCCGTCGAGAGCGCCGAGGGCCGCTTTCCCGACGGCGCCGGGCCGGCGGTCATCGAGGACCGCTCGATGGAAACCCACGGCATCGTGCTGGCGGTGACCGGCTCCGACGACCTGCTCGAGCTGCTCGAAGCGGCCCGGGCACTCAAGCGTGATCTGTTCCGGATTCCGAACGTCGGGCGCATCGACCTGCTCGCCGACCCGGGCGAACAGCTGGTCGTTCGTCTCGACGATGCGCACGCCATGGCCGAGGGCCTCGACATCCAATCGCTCGCCGACCAGCTGGCCGAACGCAATCGCGTGATCCCCGGCGGCACGCTCGCCAGCGGCGGGCGGAGCCTGGTGGTGCGGCCACTGACCGATTTCGAGGATCTGGAAGCGCTCGCCGAGACCCCGATTCGCACCGGCAGCGGGCAGATGCTGCCGCTGAGCGAGCTCGCCAGCATCGAACTCGGCCCCGAGGAGCCCGCGGTCGAGCGCATGTGGTTCAACGGCGAGCCGGCGATCGCTCTGGGCATCGTCATCCCGGAGAACCGGCTCAACGCCGTCCAGTTCGGCCGCGACACACGCGCGCTCATCGACGAGATCCGGGCCGACTACGCGCCGCTCGAGATTCGCGAGATGTTTTATCAGCCGTTCTGGGTGGAAAAACGCATCGGCGAACTCGGCCGATCGCTGCTGATCGGCGTGGGCGTGGTGGCCATCGTTCTGCTGCTCGCCATGGGACCGCGCCTGGGCTTCGTGGTGGCCACCCTGCTGCCCGTGGTCACGCTCAGCGGTCTGGCCATCTACGCCATGGGCGGCGGCGTGCTCCACCAGATGGCGATCGCCGGCATGGTTATCGCGCTGGGCATGCTGGTCGACAACGCCATCGTGATGGTCGAGAACCTGCAGTGGCATCTCGACCGCGGCAAGCGCAGAACCCAGGCGGCCGTCGCGGCCGTATCCGAACTCGCCGGCCCGCTGGCGGCGGCGACGGGCACGACGCTGGCGGCGTTCACGCCGCTGCTGCTGTCGACCGGCGACACGGCCGACTTCACGCGCGGCATTCCGATCATGGTGATGCTGATCCTGATCATGAGCTATCTCTACGCCGTGCTGGTCACGCCGGCGGTCGCCGCCGTCGTGCTCAAACCGGGCGAGGGCGACACATCGGCCCGGCTGGAGAATATCGGCCGTCGCCTCGGCGGGATCGCGGTCACCCGTCCCTGGCCGGTGATGGGTGGTACCGCCCTGCTCGTCGTGGCAGCACTGGGCATCAGCGGCTTCATGCAGCGCGACTTCTTTCCCAGCACCGACCGCAACCAGCTGATCGTGGACCTGTACTTTGCCGAGGGCACGCGGCTCGAGCACACGGCGCTGAAGGCCAGCGACCTGGCCGCCTCGATGGAAAACCTGCCCGAGGTCCGGGCAGTGCACCACTTCGCCGGCTTCAGCGGCCCGCGTTTCTACTACAACCTCATCGAGATTCCGCGCTCGCCGCACCTGGCGCGCCTGGTCGTGGTCACCGACGACGACTCGCAGCTACCGGCGGTAATGGACTGGATCGACCAATTCGTACCCGAGCGAATCCCGGACGCCCAGGTGGTCGCCCACCGCCTCGGCCAGGGGCCGCCGGTGGATGCCCCGGTCGAAGTGCTGCTCTACGGCGAAGACGCCGCCGAGCTGGCGCGCGCAAGCCGGCAGGTCATGGCCGAAGTGCGCGCCACACCCGGCGCGCGAGACGTGCGCCACAAGCTCGGCGACGGCATGCCGACGCTGACGTTCACCATCGACGACGCCGAGGCGGCGCGCCACGGCGTCAACCGCTCCGACATCGCCGGTGTACTCGCCCAGGCCAGTTTCGGACGCCAGGTCTCGACCTGGCGTGCCGGGCGCGAACCGGTGCCGATTCGCCTGCGCAGCCCCGAGGGCGAGACCCTGCCGGAACGCGCCCTGGCGGGCCTCCAGGTGGCCACCGAAAACGGCCCGATGCCGCTGGATCAGTTCGTGCAGATCGAGCTCGGTCTCGAGCCGGCCGTCATCCATCATCGCGACCTGCAACGCATGACCTCGGTGCTGGCCGAAACGAGTGCGGACGTGACCTACAACGAGGTGGTCAGCGAACTCCAGCCCCGACTCGACAATCTGAACCTGCCCGACGGCATCCGCATGGAACAAGGCGGCGCGGCGGCGGAGGCCGATACGGCCAACAGCGCGCTGTTCAGCTCGCTGCCCATCGGCGTCGTGCTGCTGATCGGTTTCCTGCTGTGGCAGTTCAATTCATTCCGGCTGGTCGGCCTGGTGTTGCTGACCGTCCCGCTGGCGGCCATCGGCGTCGTACCGGGCCTGATTCTCTCCGGCCAGCCGTTCAGCTTTACCGCCATCCTGGGGGTTGTCGCGCTGATCGGCATCGTCGTCAACAACGCCATCGTGCTCATCGACGTCATCCAGACCAACCAGTCCGAGGGCCTGACCGTCGAGCAGTCGGTTTCCGGGGCGGTCGCCCGGCGAATCCGGCCGATCCTGCTGACAACGACCACCACGATCGTCGGCCTGCTGCCGCTGACCCTCACGCAGTCGACGCTGTGGCCGCCGCTGGCCTGGGCGATCATTTCGGGGCTGCTGGCGGCCACGCTGCTGACCCTGGTGGTCATCCCGGCCGCCTACCGCCTGGTCCAGCCTCGAGAGGACGCCGATCACAGCGGCTGATTCTCCCGGCCGGATCGATCGGCCGGCGACCACCCGTCACTGAATCAACGTCGCTCCGACAAGCCTGCTGGAGAAGTCTTTCGGAGCATCTCGCCTGCGTTCGGATGCAGGCCCGCGAGTGTTGAATGCGAACCATTATCATTGTAATATGCGCTTCCTTTGCGGCCAGCAGCGCCTTCCCGGCCCGGCCGCGCTCACGAACCCGAACCGAACGAGACCGGCATGCGCACCGAGCAAGTGCTCTCAGTCCACCACTGGAGCGACAGCCTGTTCAGTTTTCGCACGACCCGCGACCGGGGGCTGCGATTCGACAACGGCCAGTTCCTGATGGTCGGTCTTCCGCTGGACGGGAAGCCGCTGATGCGGGCCTACTCCATCGCCAGCGCCAACTGGGAAGAATCCCTGGAGTTCTTCAGCATCAAGGTGCCCGACGGCGCGCTGACTTCCCGCCTGCAGCACGTGTCACCGGGTGACCGGCTGCTGCTGTCGAGCAAGCCGACCGGCAGCCTGCTGATCCACGACCTGCACCCCGGCAAGCGCCTCTACCTTCTCGCCACCGGCACCGGCCTGGCGCCCTACCTGTCGATCATCAAGGATCCCGAGACCTACGAGCGCTTCGACCAGGTCATTCT
>CAZSGS010000039.1:0-12198 GCA_964606365.1 uncultured Wenzhouxiangella sp.
TGGTGGGAGCGCAGGAAGGCTTCCTGTTCTTCGGATTCGACGCCTTCGGCGACGACGGTCAGGCCCAGGCTTCGGCCGACGGCAATGACGGCGTTGGTGAGGCCGCGGTCCTCTGCGTTGCCGGCCACGTTGTCCACGAACGAGCCGTCGATCTTGATCGTGTCGAGCGGAAACGATTTCAGCGTCGATAGCGAGGAATAGCCGGTGCCGAAGTCGTCGATGGCGATGCGGATACCCATCTGTTTGAGCTCGTTGAGAATCTCGATGGTCTTCTGCATGTCCTTCATGATCATGCTTTCGGTGATCTCGAGTTCGAGCAGTTCGGGATCCATCCCCGATCTCTTCAGAGCCTGCTTTATGTCGTCGATAAGATCATTGTCCAGGAATTGCCGGGCAGAAAGGTTGACGGCCATGCTGACACGGGGTAGTCCCTGATTCTGCCACTCGACGTTCTGCTTGCAGGCGGTTTCCAGCACCCAGCGGCCGATGGGTACGATCAGGCCGTTTTCTTCCGCCAGCGGAATGAACTGCATGGGCAGAATCAGACCCAGGTCGGGGTGCTGCCAGCGCAGCAGGGCTTCCATGCCGACGAGCTTTCCCGAGACGAGATCGCGCTTGGCCTGGTAGAAAAGCCGGAACTCATGACGTTGCAGGGCGTTGCGCAGGCTGGTTTCCAGGGCGAGTCGCTCGAGCGAATCGGTGGAAAGCTCGGCGGAATAGAACTTGTAGTTGTTCTTGCCGGCCTCCTTGGCCGAGTACATCGCGATATCGGCGTTCTTGATCAGCGTCTGCTCGTCCTCGCCGTCGTCCGGATAGACGCTGATGCCGATGCTGACGGTGATCCGAAACGCGTGGCCGGCCAGCCTGAACTCCTTTCCGACGGCGCGCAGCACCTTCTCGCCAACTGAGGCGGCCTGTTGCGCCTCCTGGATGACCGGCAGCAATATGACGAACTCGTCGCCTCCCAGCCGCGCGACGATATCGCTCTCACGAAGGACTCCGGTCAGTCTGCGCGCGACTTCCCTCAGGAGTTCGTCGCCGACGTCGTGTCCGAGGGTGTCGTTGACGGCCTTGAATCGATCCAGGTCGAGGAACAGCAGGGCGGTATGATTCTCGTATCGTCGCGCCTGTTGAATGGACTGGGTCAGCAGGTGGTTGAAGAACGCGCGATTGGGCAGGTCGGTCAGGCTGTCATGAAAAGCCATGTACTCCACGCGCTCGGCATGCGCCACGCGCTCTTCCATCACGCGCGTTCTTGCCCGCTGGAGTTGAGACATCAAGCGCCCCAGTAATGCCAGGACTGCAATCACCGCCAGGCTGGCGGCGCCGGCGCGCCAGAGGTAGGTGCGTCGAAGTTCGCGTGCCGGTGCCAGACGTTCCTGCTCGGACAGCCCGACCACAATGGCGAGCGGAAACTGGAACAGCTTGCGGGTGATGGTGTAGCGAGGAACGTCGTCCCAGGGGTTGGTGGCGACCTCGGCTCGTTCCCGTTCGGCACTGCCGTTCTCGCCCACCAGGGCGGCGTATTCAATTTCCGAGCCGGCCGTGACGGTATCGCCGCTTCGTCGGGCTCGAAAGACCCCGTCCGTTCCGACCAGGCCCAGCACACCGAGGTCTTCCATGGTGGCGCTGTCGTAGCCGCTCACGAAGTAGTTCGCGTAGGTCGTGGCTGCAACGATGCCCGCAAATGCCCCCGTCTCGTCGACGATACGGCGGGCGAAGGTCAGCCGCCACTCGTCCGAGTCATGGTTTCTGTCTGGTGCCCCAACAACCATTCCCGGTTCTTCGCTCGCGCGAATGAAGAAGTCCCGTGCGGCAACGCTGCTGCCGAATTCCGGATTGGTGCTGGCCAGCACTTCGCCGCGGGCGTCGGCGATGGTGACGGTGAACAGCAGGCTGGGTGGCAGCAGTTCCTTCGCGCCGAGGGTGTCCAGGGTCTGCTCGGGGTCTTCGGAGTCGAGCTGGAAGCGGATCAGCCGCAGCGCCTGGTCGATCTCGCGCAGCGCGCGAACCACCTGGGCCTCGTAGGTGTCGGCCACGTCCGTCGCCAGCGCGCCGGCCGTGCGATCGGCAACCTCGATTTCGCGCTCGCCCAGATTGAGCGCAACCGCCCAGATGATCGCGAGGATCAGCAGGGCGATGGCGCTGAAGAGAAACAGGGGCTCGATCAGCCGATGCAGGCTGCGCTTCCTGTGCCCCGAATCGGCGGCACTGGTGTCACGGTCATTCTGTACCGCCGGGTCACTCAACTTGCACCACCCGCAGCCGGCTGTCGACCTGGCTTGCGTCCATGTAGCCCAACGCTCGCGGGTCGTCGGCGATCGTCTCGGCCATCGCCTGGCCGTTGGGTACCGACCGTGGGGGCTGACCCCGCCCGGTGAAGATCAATCTGGACCAGTGCGACCGAATCTGGGCCGGCGTTTGATCGAGGTAGGCGGCATAGAAACGAGGATAGGCCGCGGAGTTTTCGCCCTGGTCGACTGGAACGGCCGGGCTGCCGTCGGCGAACTGGCTTCTTCGGCCGAGGTAGATGTCGGCCAGTTCCGACCGCGAGATCGTCTCGATGGGACTGTCCTGCGAGACGACCACCACGATCTCGGCCCAGGCAAGGGTCGAGCACAGGCCGAGTGCCAGGAGGCAAGCCAATGCCGGGAGTCTTCGTTTCATGGCAGGCAAGTCAGTAGACAAAGTCAAAAGTGAGGCTCACGACCGAGGCCGATCCCCCGGGCTGGAAGCCCGGCTGGGTATTGACGAAAGTCCCGGGAGACCCGTCGGACAGATCGAGGTACTCGTACTGCATCGTCAGGGCCATGTCGCGCGCGAAATCCCATCGCGTTCCGAGCGACAGGCTCTTCTGCTCGGCGGCGGCGCCCAGTATCTGATCGAGGATGGCGTTGAGCTCGTTTGCCGTGGCCGCCTGCGGCGGAGGCAGGCCCTCGGTCGGTACGCCGGGGTCGGAGGTCGGGCTTTCCACCCAGGTTCCCGCAAGCGTGGCGTAAGGGGTCAGCGCGCCGAGGCGATACCCTGCGGTGATATAGGCACCCCTGGGTTTGCCGATGAATGTCCGGCTGGTCGAGCCGCCGATCTCGCCGGTAATGAACCAGCTTCCGGGGTCGTAGCGCGCGCCTGCGGTCACGACGGTGAACTGGCTGTCGTCGACGTCGTAGCGCTCGGCGATCGCCTCGCCTTCTGGACCGAACTGCCGGAACGCATCGAAAAACGGGTTGATGTCCTCGATGGTCAGCCGGAAGCGGCCGATGCTGGCAAACAGCGAGTAGGCGTCCCATTCGAGCGTGTTCGACAGGGTCATGGCCTTGCGCGCACGAATCTCACCGCCGTCGCTCCACGCAGAATCGCTGCGCCCGAAGGTGCCCCGGACGGTGTTGATGTACTTGCCGAAACGGTGTCGGTAACTGAAGTCGATGCCGTCGAAATTGGTCACCGGGATCATGCGATAGACTTCCTCGGGCGGGCGCACCCAGGGTGTGGCGTAGCCGACCTTCCGGTACTCGGAAACCATGAAGGTTCCCTGCACCATGCGACCGACCCGCACACTGAAATCGGGCGTGAAGTCGTATTTCAGGTTGGCCCACTCGACGCTGGGCCGGATGTCTCCATCGGGTTCCTGTTCGGTGACGACCTGAACCACGCCCGACAGCCCGGGGGTGAACTCGGCCGTCAGCTGCAGCCCCAGTCGGCTGTCGACGTAGGGGCTGAGTGTCTGGGTGTGTCCGGCGCCCTTGGACTGGAACAGATTGCCGACGAAATCGGCCTGGTCCTCGCTGGAGTAGACCAGGCCGAGAGTGCCAAAGGCATCGAATGAGAACCGGGGGAAATCCGAATCCTGCGCCGCCGACCCGCCGGCCAGCACGAGGCCGGCGAAGAGTAGGGTGATGGGAGCTGCTTTCATGAGTGCTGCATCCTGGTCGCTCGACTGACTCTGTTCCGGCGAATCCCAGGGTCCCCGAACCGGCGCTGATCCTTCCGACAACGACCCGCTTCGGCCAGTTGGCGCCGGGATTCATTCATGGTTGATCAATCATTCTACACGGGTTCGAAGGGCAGGGCCCGCGAACGGCGCCCTGCCGTGTAGCCCCTCGCGTAGAATCGGGGCCCATGGCGCTCGATCAGCTCTATCAGCAGGTCATTCTCGACCACAACCGCTCCCCGCACCACTATGGCCGCCTCGAAGGCGCGACCCACAGCGCCCGCGGCCAGGACGCCCTGTGCGGCGACGATATCCTGGTCGAGCTGCGCGTCGAAGATGGCCGAATCGAGGAAGCTGCCTTTTCCGGCGAAGCCTGCGCCATTACCACCGCGAGCGCTTCCATGCTGATGGACTGGCTGGTGGGGCGCACGCCGGGCGAGGTCGCGGCGGGGCAGGAGCGCTTCAGACGGTTGCTTGAGGCCGCCGACCAGCCCGATGACTCCGAGCTTGGAGATATCAATCATCTGCGTTCCGTCACCGGTTTCCCGGCCCGTGTGCGCAACGCCCTGCTTCCCTGGCGGACCGCGGCAGACGCGCTGGGCTGAAACCTCCCTTCCGGGATGGTTCATGCGACCGATCGGGCCCGGTTTTCATTGCGCCGGACGGCGTGGGGACATTGCTGGGCTTCTGGTCCCCCGACCGGGTTCGTTGCCTTCGCTCGGTGACCTTGAACTCGATCTGCATCAAGGTCGCCGTGCCGCTCGGCTCTCGATGGGGCATGGGAAAAGGAGTCCATGTCTTTGTCGAGTTCCTGGACGAGGCCCGCGATGTGCTGATCCGAGCGGTCAGTCCGCTTGCCTGCGGGAGGTAAATCGCTCCACGAGCATCATGTGCGGAACGGTCAGCGCGGCCAGAGATACGAACACCACCTGGAGGGTTCGTGTCTCTGCCGGCTGCGCGTCTCCCAGCAACCAGAATGCCGCGCTTCCCAGCAAGATGGTGAGCAGGGTGAGCGCCGCGATCACGGCCGCGGCGGTTGGCGAAAGCCCAATCCTCGGGTCGCGGGCCACGCTGATCAAGTGACGCGGGCTGTGCAGGAAGCAGAAGTACACCGCGAAGTAGACGAGCGGCGGAAACCACCAGGCGGCGAGTATCAGCGCGACAGGTTCGAGCATGCCGGCCGGCCGTCTCGGACCGTGAATAGCCGCCAGCCAGGCCAGGCCGATCAAGCCGGCCACGCCGAGTGCGCGACACGAGGCGATCAGCAACAGGATGGGCTCGGCGGTCGCGTTTTGCGTGGTGAGTAGCGCGAACAGCTCTGCGACGCGATCCGGGTAAAAGACCACGGGGGCGCCGACCACACCCAGTCCGGCCAGGCCTCTTTCCCATGAACGCGCTGGCCGGTTCCCGGGCAGGCGCGGCCAGTCGTTGCCGAAGTGCCAGGCCGAAATCAGCAGGAACCCCACAAGGCTTGAGACGGGGAAGAGCCACCACAGCAATACGACGGCGGCCGCGAGACCAACGTAGGCGCCGAGATGAAGCGCCAGTTGACGACCGTTTTGCCAGCGCCCGGCCGCGCGCGCAACCAGCGGGTCCATGGCACCGTGAGGCAGGCCGAGAAGCGCGACCAGCGCGGCAAGAAGCCCGATGCGCGTCGATGGCGCCAGGGATTGGATCCAGGGCCAGCTCGCCATCAGCAGCGCAACCAGCACCAGCCAGGCCAGCCGGTGGCCGCGCTGAATGAGATGGTCACGTGTCGAGTGAGCCACGGCGGCTTCGGTCCGTGAATGTGGGGCGTATGAATGGTCGCTTCGGAAGAACGGCCAGCATCCAAAGGATGTCCGTCAGCCGGGCCTCGTCACTTAGAAAGCGGGCCATGCGTTCACCGCTCAACCCGCGCGCCATGCGCTCGAACAGTTCAGACGCACGATCCGGATCGCGCCGAATGACTTTCAGGAAGCGAGAATCCATGGCCCGGCGCCAGGCGGGTTCGGTCGGATGCGCCAGAGGCCGGCCCCTTTCGATCATCGACCGGGCGCAGGCCCCGGCCCAGGCCTGCATGCGCAAGAAGCCGTAGCCGCTGGCCGAGCGCAGCGCGCCGCCACGCGCGCCGGCGCGGGCCGGGTCTCGGGAAGTCCGGCGGCCTTGCGGCCAGTAGCCCATGGGGAGACGACCGAATTCGCGGCGCAGGATTTGCGCTCGAGCGCCGGCGGTCAGCCGTTCGGTCGCCCGCCGAGTATCGGCATCGAGGACATCGGTATCGAGCAGGCGGGGGCAGAATCGTGTGGACTCGATCAGCGCGTGATCGGTGCTGAAGGGCAGCAAGTAGGTAAAGACGAAGCCGTGACGGTCACAATCCATCGCCAGCATCAGCCCCGCCGTGCCGGGATCGAAGCAGGGGGCGTCCGTGCGGATTTCGTGGCCCACGAATTGCTGCCAGACAACCGGATCGACCTTCTGCTCCGGTCGCGTATCGATGACGTGGTCGGCGGTCAGGCTGCCGCGGTCGGTTTCGATGCGAAATCTGCCGTTTTGGTGCCTGACCGCCTGTATTCGCGTTGCCAGTCGTAGTTCGACATCAGGATGCCTGTCGATATGCCGGCGTTGTTGCTGATAGTAGTCGAGCCCGCGCAGACAGGCATAGCGTCGTCGGGACGCGCGCTGAATGACGGAATCCCCGTGCAGACGGCTGATCGCCCAGGTCGACCAGCTCGAGCGGGCGTATGGCAGCCAGCGATCCCCCGGCCTGGCCCAGAATGACCAGCTGCGGTCGTCCGTATAGTGCTCGCGCTGGTCCAGCAGAAGCGTCCGGGGCGCACGGGAACCATACTCGCAAAGCGTCCGGCCGAGGGCAAGGCCGGAACAGCCGGCTCCGACGACGATCAGCTGCGCGTCACTCATGGGTTCTGGATGCCGCGACGGCTGTTGGGGGCTGAAGTCCGAGGTTTACCAGGGGTTCGTGGAGTTTCGCGTCGTGCTCGCCTGCCCGGATCCGCAGCAATTGGCGAGCCAGGCTCGGCGGCGTCAGCAGGCATTTCTGCCAGGTAGGGACAACCGTGCGGCCGGTGAGCGGATCGCCACCCCGGGCGAGCAGGCGCCGGCCGATCTGTCGGTAGATGCGTCCGGCCACGCCGATCGCCAGCGCAGGACGCATGGGCAGGTAGCTCAGTCCAGAAAGACCGCTGGCGTAGTAGGTCTCGGCGCGTTGAACCATGGTTCGGCAGCTGGTGCGAACCTGCTGCCGGAAGTGGAGCAGTTCCATCGGCTCGATGTCTCCCACCCAGCTGGCCGGCAGGTAGCGTCGACCGGCCTCGGCGTCCTCGCGCACGTCGCGGGCGATATTGGTCAATTGCATGGCGATTCCGAGATCGATGGCGAAAGGCCGGGCGGCCGCCTCGCGAGCAGCCAGAACCTGGCACATCATCAATCCGACCGTGCCGGCGACGCGGTAGGCGTAGCGAACGAGTTCGCCCCAGTCTTGCAGGCGGACGCAGCCGAGATCC
Source organism: uncultured Wenzhouxiangella sp. (assembly GCA_964606365.1). Taxonomy (GTDB): domain Bacteria; phylum Pseudomonadota; class Gammaproteobacteria; order Xanthomonadales; family Wenzhouxiangellaceae; genus Wenzhouxiangella. The sequence continues at coordinate 7,432 of CAZSGS010000039.1, forward strand.
TGTTCGAGCCCATCAAGCAAATCCTGTGCCGCCTGCATCGGAATATTGCACTCGTCGGCAAGCGCGAGGAAATCGGCGACGTTATGGCTCGATGCCCGATTCAGCGCCAGGTCGCGACGCACTCGATCGAGATGCCGCTTGGCCAGTGTTGGATGTCCCTCGTCGACCAGGTCGTCGAGCCAGCGGCAGAATGCGTAGAGTCGGGCGCTACGCTCAAAGTCTCGTCCGCCCAGCAGTTGGCCGGCGAAGTGAAAGCTTCGGCCGTGTCGCTTCAGAATGGATACGGCGCGATCGACGGGCAGGACGGGCGGCGGTTGCATCACTGAACTCATGAGATGCTCGAAATGGCGGGGCTCTTGTCGGCCGGATGACCGACAGGGTCGGGAAGCAGTCGCTCGACCACCTTGGCCGAGGTCACGACGCCGGAGAGCCCTGCCCCCGGATGCGTGCCCGCGCCGACCAGGTAGAGACCTTCCGGTCCCTCGGCGCGATTGTGGTACCGAAACCACGCCGATTGCCGGAACTGGGGTGAAATGGAGAAACCGGCGCCATATTCACTGAGATAGTCGCGTGAAAAATCGTCCGGTGTCATATGGAAATCGGCCGTCATGACTTCCGACAGCCCCGGCATCAGGCGAGCCTCGAGCGCCTCGACGATTCGGGTCTGGAGTCGCGATCCTTCAATCGACCAGTCGAGGTCGGCGCTCAGGTTGGGTACGGGACAAAGCACGTAGAAGCTGTCGCAGCCGGCCGGTGCGAACGAGGGGTCTGATGCGGTCGGGCGGTGAAGGTAGAGCGAAAAGTCGTCTGCCAGCTTGCCGTGTTTGAAGATGTCGTCGAGAAGACCGCGGTAACGCTTGCCCATGAGGATGGTGTGGTGCGCGATATCCTCGAAGCGACGCTGCGTGCCGAAATAGAGCACGAACAAGCCCATTGAGTAGCGCGAGCGCCGCCGCTTGATCCGGGCCGACAGGCGGATCTCGTTTTCATCGAGCAGCTTGCCGTAGAGATGTCCCGGGTCGATGTTGGCGATGACCGTGTCGGCCGGGCGATGTGTGCCGTCGCCGAGACGGACGGCGCAGACCCGGCCCGCTCGGGTTTCGATGCGCTCGACGGTACGCCCCAGCTGTAGATCGATTCCGACAGACTGCATGAGTTCGGCCAGTGCATCGACCAGCGCGCCGGTACCGCCCCGCGCGAACCAGACGCCCCAGCGGCGTTCAAGGTAGTGAATCAGGCTGTAGATCGACGTCGTGTCGAATGGGTTGCCACCGACCAGCAGCGGCTGGATCGAGAACGCGCGGCGCAGCCGATCATCCCGAAGGTGCTTGCTTACCAGCTTCCAGACGCTTCGATCCGCCCGCAGCCGGCCGAGAGCGGGGATCTGGGCGGCCATGGTACTGAGGCGATGAAAGGGCTGGCTTCCGAGCTTTTCGTAGCCGATCTCGAAGAGCTGACGGGAGTGTTCCAGCAGCCCTCGATAGCCCTCGACGTCGTCGGGGTTGAAGCGAGCGATCTGTTCGAGCGTATCTTCAATATCGGCGCCGTAGTCGAACCGGCTGCCATCGTCGAATTCGAAGCGGTACCAGGGATCGACCGGCAAGAATTCGACCGCACGCCTGCGATCCTTGCCGAACAGCGCGAACAATTCGTCGAACAGGTGTGGGGCCGTGATCACGGTGGGTCCGGCGTCGTGCCGGAAGCCGTCGCGCTCGAAGACCTGCGCACGGCCTCCGGGGCGCTTGCAGCGATCCACCAGGGTGACTTCATAACCCTTGGCGCGTGCGCGCAGGGCGGCGGCCATGCCGCCGAAGCCGGCACCGATGACCACGGCGCGGGAGCGATGGCCGCTCATCGGTAATCCAGTCTTGCGGCCAGGCGTGCGATGAGGCGGTTGAGCACGTCTACGCAACTCGCGGGCAGATGGGAAAACAGCCGCGCGGCTTCTTCGAGTCGAAGCCGGGCGAGTTCGAGCGCCCTGGACTTCGGGTCGTCGACGTTGCCCTGGCGCAGCACGCCGACGATGTTCAAACAGGCCTGACCCGACGCTTCGAACCCGAGGTCGGCATCGACGTCTTCCAGGTCGTCGAGGATCTGGTAGGCCGTTGCCAACCGTTGCATGCCCGCTTCGACGCACTCGAGCGGGTGTGTCCGGTTGGAGGCGATCAGTGCCAGTTCGACCGGCAGGGCGAGTAGCGGGCCCGACTTGCCTCCCACGATCCGCTCGTATCGGAGCACCGAGCAGTGTTCAAACGGCGTGGTGAGTTCGTCGTTCTGGCCTCGAATAGTGCGATGGGTGGCCCGGTGAACGTGGCCGAGCAGCCGAGCAGGGTCGGCCGAGTCTGCGACGATCGGCTGCAGGGCAGCATAGCTGGCCGACAGGAATAGGTCGCCAATGATCAGCGCAACCTCCGTGCCGAACGCACACCACAGCGCGGGCTGGTCGCGACGGGTCGCAGAGCGGTCCTGGATGTCGTCGTGAATGAGCGAGGCGTTGTGCAACAGCTCGACGGCCGCGGCGACTGCCACGCAGTGTTTGGGCTTCAGTCCCAGGCATCGGCCCACGTCGAGTGCCAGGAGGGCACGAGTCCGCCCGCCGCCGCTGCGTAAATGATGGTCGCAGGCTTGTCCGGTAGCGTTGATCTCGTCAGCGCCCGTGAGACGGCGCATGAGACTTTCTACCTGGTCGATCCGCGGTGGGTGCGTGTCGATCGACGCCCGTTCTGACAATCGGGATACCGTGCCCATGGCTGGCCTCCTTGACAACCCGGTGGAATCGCTCCCGGCCGGCGAGCGCCGGCCGGGAGCCGCGGAGACCGTTATTGCGGCTGGTAGCCCTGTGCTTCGGACTTGCGGACCGCGATCTGGTAGATCAGCACGCCAAACAGCGCCTTGGCCACGATGTCGGCGGCCGAATAGCCGACCTCGATGATCGCCTTGGGCATACCACCGTCCATCGGAATGATCAGCGGCAGGAAGTACACGATCGGGTAGAAGAACCACGCCGCGACCGTGAGGTTACGCGCGAGCTTGATCAATCCCTTGGCCTCGGCGGGCTGGGCGTCGATCGCCTTGGAAAGGCCCACAAACAGCTGGTGGACGATGATCAGGAACGGAATCATGGAGAGGATGCCCCAAAGCCAGCGCTGGCCGTCGCTCGTGGCGACTTCGCCGGGGTAGCCGAGGATGATCATCGCGGCAGCGAGCAGCGCCAGCGTCGTTCCTTTCTTGACCGTTTCTTCCCGGCTCAGGCGCATGACCAGGATCAGCTCGATCAGCAGCAGTGGAACGGTCAGAAGCCAGTCGACGTATCGATATGCTTCGTTATAGGCATAAGTCGTCGACGCGGAGATCGTGCCGGCTGCCAGGTCGATGTCGTAGGCCGCGCCCCAACTCTCGAAAATGCGCCAATAATGGTAGAGCGCGATGAAGGTCACCAGGCCCGTGATGGTGATCGCCGTCCGAAACTCGGGCGCGACCTGCGAGCGATTGATCCAGAAGAACAGTGTCGCCGCCGCCATAGCGGCAACCGTGAAGGAGAAAACGTTGTAGACCAGGGAAAACTGGCCAATAGTCGTAACTTCCATGTCTGACTCCCTGAGCAGCTTTGATGTCGATCGGCGATGCGCCGACTCCGTTGTGACTCGATTTTTCTGCTCTGATAGTTTGTGCCGGGTCAGATCAAACCTATGTCAACGTCTCAGAAGCCCGTGTCTACGGGCATTCGTGCTTGTTCGGACCGTGAACGGAAGGAATCGCGGCGATTCACGCATGCGCATCATTGAAGCCGACAGCAGCCGTCGCGTGAGTCTGCAGGGTCCCTGCCTTCAGACTACGATGGTGGCGCCTGACTTGCAGGCGATGAGGAAGGCGGCTTGGCGAGGGGGTGACGTTCACTCCCATCCATCAGACGGTGTCGACAAAAAAGCCCCGCAACCAGCGGCTGCGGGGCAGTTCGGTTTCTTGTTGTGGCAGGGCATTGCCCCGCAGGTACATCGCTCTTGTTGTACTCGATCAGCCCTGTCCGGGCTGCGGTGCGTCGCCTTGCGGCGGTTCGTCGGAGGCCTGGGGCTTGGTGCCCTTTTCGCGGTCCCAGTCCAGGGCCTTGGTCTTTATCTCGCCGAACTTCTTGGAGACGTTGCTGAGCTTCTCGTCCCACTCGGGATTCGGCTGCTGGCCCTTCGTGACCTCGAAAAAGACCTGCATCAGGCAGGTCATGCCGATCGGTTCGATCACCGCCTGCTTGATCCCCCAGGCAAAAACCAGGGCGAATATCAGCGCCAGCGGACCGGCCAGGGCGGGAATCAGCGCGACCAGGCCGAGCATGGGGGCGAGGATGACGAGGAAGACCAGGAAGGTCAGGCCCCAGACGATAAATGCCAGCCAGAAGGCATTCTTCAGAAAGGTCTTGTAATTCTGCGCGTAGAGGATGAGCGCGGTCTGGCCCGAGCGCCACGGGTTGTCGGACTTCGTGCGAATGTTGTGCGCCAGGATCACCTCGTCGAGGTAGGTCAGCGACAGGTTGATGATGGTGTTGATGAACTTCACCAGGCCCTGGACGCCGGGAATCGGCAGAAAGGAAGTGATGGTGAAAAAGGCGCGGTTGAAGGCCTTGAGCACGCCCTTGATCAACTGATCGATGCCGAACAGCACCGACGATTCGGCGAAGCGTTCGCGCACGATGCCCTGGGCATAGTCGATCTGGCCCTTGCCGCCGGGCAGTTCCTTGCCCTCCATCAATTCGACCAGGACGGCGATGTGCCCGGC
>CAZSGS010000040.1:0-12148 GCA_964606365.1 uncultured Wenzhouxiangella sp.
GGGTGTGTCTCCCGGCCGCCATTGCGCGACCCCGAAGCTCGCGGTGATGCGGATTTCGTCGTGGAACCCGGTCGCCTCGATCAGTCCCCGGAAGGTTTCCGCTGCCCGCCGGGCGCCTTCGCGATCGGTGTCGATCAGCACCAGCAGAAACTCCTCCCCGCCCCAGCGTACGCCGATGTCCTGCCGGTTCAGGCGCTGGTTGATCAGGCGTCCGATCCGTTCGAGTACCAGATCACCCATCTGGTGACCGTGTTCATCGTTGATGGGCTTGAAGTGGTCGATGTCGAGCAACACCACGCTCAGGGGCTGGCCGCTTTCCTCGGTCCGGGCAATTTGCAGTTCCAGCTCACGTTCGCCGGCGCCGCGATTGAGCAGTTCGGTCAACTGGTCGGACTCGGCACGCTCGACCAGGCCGCGCATCAATCGCACGTGGGCGGTGACATCGCGTTGAATGGCCAGGTAGTGCGTGACCTCTCCCTTTTCATTCCTGACCGGCGAGGTGCGCCACTCGATGTGAAAGGGGCGGCCGTCCTTGCGGTAGTTGATGGTGCGGCCTTCGAACTCGCGTCCGGCCTCGAGGGCCAGCCGCAGCCGCCGGGTGACCTCGCGGTCGGTGTCCTCGCCCTGAAGGATGGCCGGCGTGCGGCCGATCACTTCCTTGCGCCGCCAGCCCGTCATCTGGCAGAAGGCCGGGTTGACGTAGACGATCCGGGGATGGTCCAGGTCGGCGTCGGTAATCAGGATCGAGTCGTAGCTCGCCTCCAGGGCGGCCTGCGCCAGGCCCTGCATGCTCGAATCGATCGGCAGGGCAGCGGACATGGAGGTCGTGTTCATGGGCCAACTCCCGATTGAGGAAATTCGAAGGCACTACGATCCATGCTTTGTAGAATACGCCCGAAAAGGCCTGCGCGCGAACGGTCTGATGTCATCGCTGGCCGCACAGCATCCCGGCGGCGTCGACCAGGTCGGCGAGCACCGAGCCGGCGGTGACCGCCACCCCGGCGCCGGGGCCGCGGATCTCCAGCGGTGTGTCGGGGTCGTCGGCCAGGTCGATGCGCGCCAGGTTGGCGCTGCCGCCGAGCCGTGCGAACGGCGAGTCTTGGGGCAGGCGCAGCGGCGCCACGCGCGCGCCCGCAGGCCCGAGTCGCGCCAGGTAGGCCCAGGTCTCGCCGGCCGCGCGGGCCGACTCGAAGCGCTGCCGCCAATCGTCGTCGCGCTCGCGCAAGGCCTCGATCACGTCCCCACGCGCTCGAGCGGCCCGGGCCCAGTCGTCGGCCACCACCGCTTCGCGCTCGACCGGGATTTCTTCCAGGCCGGCTTCTCGCAGCATGATGACGAGCTTGCGTGCCACGTCGCTGCCCGACAGATCCTCCAGCGGATCGGGTTCGGTAAAGCCGCGTGCGCGGGCGTCTTCGACGGCGGCAGACAGGGGCCGGCCGGCGGCCATCTGCGAGAACACGTGGACCAGCGTGCCCGAGACGACCGCGCTGAAATGCGTCGGCACGGCGCCGGCGCGGCGCAGGCGCCGCAGGTTGGAGAGTATCGGCAGCCCGGCGCCGACCGTGGCCGAGTAGCCCAGCGGTGCCTTGCCCAGGCGCGCGGCGCGTTCAATGGCGCGGTACAGCGACAGCTCGCCGGAGAACCCGTGCTTGTTGGGCGTGACCACGCCGATGCCGGCCTGGAGCCACTCGGGATAGTGGCGCGGCAGTTGAGGGTCGGCGGTGCAGTCGACGATGATCGATGGCCGGCCGCGGGTGCGCAGTCGATGCCCGAGCTCCGCGATCGTGCCGGCGTCGCGCTCGAGCGTCTGCGTGCCGCGCCGACGCGCGAGCAGGTGGTCGCGGCGATTGATGCCCTCGGCGAAACGCAGGTGCGGCTCGCCCGAGCGCCGGCCGAGTCCGTCCAGGCGGGCGGCCAGTGCCGATCCGACCCGGCCGGTGTGGCCGATGATGACGACCTCGACCGTGCGGCGCGCCGGCGTTGGTCGGCGCTGGCCGACGGTGGCCCGGAACTCGGCAAAAGCCGGATCCTCGGCGGTATGGATGCGGGTGGTGTTCATGCGCGAGCCTCCAGAACGGGTTGCGGGCTCTCGGCGCTGCGCCGGAAGCCGCTGACCATGCGGTCGAGTTCGGCCTGCTCGATCAGGAAGGCGTCGTGGCCCTGCGATGCCTCGAGCCATTCGAGCCTGGCGTTCGGCAGTGCATCGGCCAGGGCCTGCTGATCGCGGGGCGGGTACAGCAGGTCGGAACGAATGCCCACGAGCAGGGTCCGCGCCCGGATCGAGCGAACGGCCTTGCGCCAGCCCCAGCGACCCCGACCGATGTCGTGCCCGTCCATGGCGTCCATCAGGCGCGCGTAGGCCACCGGGTCGAATCGCTCGCGCAGGGCGCGTCCGTGGTGGTCCAGCCAGGTCTGCGCGGTGCGCTCGCCGCCGGTTTCCGGGCTGAAGCGGCCGTCGAGGTTGTCCCAGTGGCGATAGCTGAGCATGGCGATCATCCGTGCCAGTTCGAGATCGCCGTGATTTTCCAGCGCCCGGCGCTGGGCATGATTGAGCGCGCTCGCCCAGGCGGTCTGGCGTGCCGGGGCGGCGATCGCGATCGCCTGCGCGACCCGCTCGGGGTGGGCAGTGGCCCATTCAAGCACCTGCATGCCGCCGAGCGACCCGCCGATGACCAGCTTGAGCCGACGGATGCCCAGCGCATCGATCAGCAGGCGCTGGGCCGTCACCATGTCGCGCACCGAAACGGCCGGAAAGCGCCCGCCCCAGGGGCGGATGCCGCGCCGGGTTTTCGGGCCGCTCGTGTCGCCGCTGCCGCCGAGTACGTCGGCGGCGACGATGAAGTCGGTGCTGGGGTCGAGGCTGCGCCCGGGGCCGAGCAGACCGGGCCACCAGCGATCGACGTGGCGGTCGCCGGTCAGCGCGGGGCAGACCAGTACGGCGTTGCCGGCGCCGGCGTCGAGCCGGCCCCAGGTACGGAAGGCGACCTCCAGGCGCGGTAGCCGCCCGCCGCCGGTCAGCGGCGGCGGCTTGTCGATGGTGATGACGCGTTCGTCGCGGGTCATGCCGCGGCTGCCAGTCCGGCCCGTTCGAAGGCGCCGGCGAAGTCGTCGATGATGTCGTCGATATGCTCGATGCCCACCGAAACGCGCACCAGCTCGCTGCTGACGCCGGCGACCCGGCGCTCGTCCTCGGACAGCTGCTGATGCGTCGTGCTGGCCGGGTGGATCACCAGCGTCTTGGCGTCGCCGACGTTGGCGACGTGGCTGGCCAGCTGCACGCTGTCGATAAAGCGCCGGCCGGCCTGCTCGCCGCCGCGGATGCCGAAGGTCAGTACGGCCCCGAAGCCGTGCGTCAGGTAGCGCTTCGCCCGCTCATGGGAAGAATGTTCGGGCAGGCCCGGGTAGTTGACCCACTCGACCGCGGGATGCCGCTGGAGCCATTCGGCCAGGGCCTGGGTGTTGTCGACGTGGCGCTGCACGCGCAGCGACAGGGTTTCCAGGCCCTGCAGGAACAGGAAGCTGTTGAACGGGCTCAGCGCCGGTCCGAGATCGCGCAGGCCTTCGACGCGGGCGCGGATGGCGAAAGCAATGTTCCCGAAGGGGCTGTCAGGGCCGAAGGCTTCCCAGAAATTCAGGCCGTGGTAGCCGGGTGCCGGGTCGGTGAACAGGTCGAAGCGGCCGTTGCCCCAGTCGAACCTGCCGGAGTCGACGATCACTCCGCCGATGGAGGTGCCGTGGCCGCCGATCCACTTGGTCGCCGACTCGACCACGATGTCGGCGCCGTGTTCGATCGGCCGGCACAGGTAGCCGCCGGCGCCGAAGGTGTTGTCGATGATCAGCGGTACGCCCTCGCGCGCGGCCACGGCCGACAGCCCCTCGAAGTCGGGGATCCGGAAGCCGGGGTTACCGATGGTCTCGGCATAGATCGCGCGGGTCCTGTCGTCGATCTGCGCGGCGAACGCGGCGGGGTCGTCATCGTCGACGAAGCGGACCTCGATGCCCAGTCTCGGCAGGGTGACCTTGAACTGGTTCCAGGTGCCGCCGTAGAGCGAGGAGGCGGCGACGATATTGTCGCCGGCCGTCGCCAGGGTGGTGATGGCGATCAGCTGGGCGGCCTGGCCCGAGCCGGTGGCCACGGCCGCCACGCCGCCTTCGAGCGCGGCGATGCGCTGCTCGAACACGTCATTGGTGGGGTTCATGATGCGCGAGTAGATGTTGCCGAATTCTTCGAGGCCGAACAGGCGCGCCCCGTGGTCGGCGTCATCGAAGGTATACGACGTGGTCTGGTAGATCGGCACGGCGCGGGCGTTGGTGCCCGGCGCGGGCTCCTGCCCGGCGTGGACCTGCAGGGTTTCGAATCGTCTTGGCTTGCTGTTGCTGTCGCTCATCGCGTGCGCTCCGTTGCGGGTGGTTGGTTGGCCGCAGCGGAGGTTCGATGAGGGGGATGGAACAAGAAAAAACCCGCACCGGCCTGGCCGCTGCGGGTTCTGTCGTGATTCGGTGGTTTCGCTAGATCAGAACACAGCCGTACACGCATCCGCAGCCGGGGCTTGCAGACACATGCACATGCACATTGCGCAGTTGTGATTGATCGTTGCGAGAGGTTCCATGGTTTGCATCTTATCCACGTTCCGGCCTCGGATGTCAAGCGCATTCGCAAGCATCACGGTCCACTCGATGATTTGCCTTGCTCGAGATGCCCGCGAATCTCGTCGAGAATCGTCGGGTCGTCGATGGTCGACGGCACCGGCGGCGATTCGCCGCCGGCCAGTTCGCGCAGGGTGCGGCGCAGGATCTTGCCCGAGCGCGTCTTGGGCAGGCGCTCGACCACCACCGCGCGCCGGAAGCAGGCCACCGCACCAAGCTGCTCGCGAACGCGCGCGACCAGCTCGCTGCAGACCGATTCTTCCGATTGACCGCAGTCGTCCTTGAGCACCACCAGCCCCAGCGGCAGCTGGCCCTTGAGTTCGTCGGCCACGCCGAAGACCGCGCATTCGGCCACCGCCGGGTGGCCGGCCACGATCTCTTCCATCTCCCCGGTGGACAGGCGGTGCCCGGCAACGTTGATGACATCATCGGTGCGCCCCATCACGAAGACATTGCCTTCCTCGTCCACGTAGCCGCCGTCGCCGGTGAGATAGTGATCCGGATAGGTGTGCAGATACGCGCGGCGAAAACGCTCCGGGTCGCGCCAGATGCCGAGCAGGCAACCCGGCGGCAGCGGCTGGCGAATGCAGATCGAGCCCTGCTTGCCGGTCGGGCAGGGCTTGCCGTGGCGATCGAGAATCTCGACCTGGAAGCCGGGTGTCGGCCGGCTGGCCGAGCCGGGGCGAACCGGGAACCCGGTCAGGCCGACGGGGTTGCAGGCAATCGCCCAGCCGGTTTCGGTCTGCCACCAGTGGTCGATCACCGGCAGGCCGGTTGCCCGGCGCAGCCATTCGTAGGTGGGCGGATCCAGGCGCTCGCCGGCCAGGAACAGGCGCTTGAGCGCGGTCAGATCGTGGCCGAGCATCAGCTTGCCGTCGGGATCCTCCTTCTTGATGGCGCGAAAGGCGGTGGGGGCGGTGAACATGGCCGCGACGCGGTGCTCGGCCATCACTCGCCAGAAAGCGCCGGCATCGGGCGTGCGTACCGGTTTGCCCTCGTACAGGATGGTGGTGCAGCCGTAGATCAGCGGCGCGTAGACGATGTAGGAGTGCCCGACCACCCAGCCGACATCGGAGGCCGCCCAGAACACCTCGCCGGGCTGCATGCCGTAGACCACCTCCATGCTGTAATGCATGGCCACGGCATGGCCGCCGTTGTCGCGCACCACGCCCTTGGGCTTGCCGGTGGTGCCCGAGGTATACAGGATGTAGAGCGGGTCGCTGCCCTTGACGGCGACGGCATCGACCGGCTCGGCCGCCGCTTCCAGCGCCCGCCAGTCGTGATCGCGGCCGGGCTGCAGGTCCGCCTCGGCCTGTGGTCGCTGCAGAATGACGGTCGCCTCCGGCCGATGAGCGGCCTGCTCGAGCGCCCGGTCGAGCAGGGGCTTGTACGCGATGACGCGCTTGACCTCGATGCCGCAGGAGGCCGACAGGACGACGCGCGGACGGGCATCGTCGATGCGCACGGCCAGTTCGTGCGCGGCGAAGCCGCCGAAGACCACCGAATGAACGGCACCCAGCCGGGCGCAGGCGAGCATGCCGATGACCGCCTCGGGCACCATCGGCATGTAGATCACGACCCGATCGCCCTTCTGCACGCCCAGACCGGCCAGCGCCCCGGCCATGCGCGCGGCCCGCTCGGTCAGCTCGGCGAAGGTCAGGGTCTCGACGCTACCGGTCACGGGCGAGTCGTGGATCAGCGCGGCCTGCCCGCCGCGCCCGGCAGCGACCTGTGCATCGAGGGCCAGCCAGGCGGTGTTAAGCTCGCCGTCGGCGAACCACTGCATGCCGCCGGCGTCGGCCGGCTCGTGACCGCGCGTGGGTCGGCGGAACCACTGAATACGCTCGGCCTGCTGCAGCCAGTACCCGTCGGGGTCGCGACGGGCGCGGTCGAAGTGCTGCCGGTAGATGGATTCTTGCATGGCTGTGCCCGCCGGACGTGTGGACCCGACAGTATCGCGGACAAGCCGGTCGGGGAACAACCAGGTGTGATCTCTCAGTAAATTGACAGCTACCCGGCACACAGGCGCTGTCGGCGCAATCAGCGGCCATCGGCCTCGGCCAGCAAGCGCCTCTTCTCGGCTACGCTTCTGAAGGCGCGGATCGGTGACAACCCTATTGAAATCAGATAGCTACTCACTCTGCAAGCGTCCTGTATGCCACAGATACCACCGATCAGGTGCTGTTGGGAGGGACGTTGACACACAGGCTCACGATAGCCACCCGAAAGGCGCAGGACGGATCGGGCCGTGAGTCAGCTCGGCCGCGAGAGATTTCCTCATGGTGTCGCCTGAAACCTTCCTCAATGGCCAAGCCGGGGTCTGACAGTGGCGCTGATGGCCACCCATTGCCTTGGCGCTGACCATCAGGTTCCTCTCATCGGAGAGGTGGCCGGTTACGCCATTTGGCACCCATTCAAGCGTGCCAAGTGACAGTATTGTGCTACACTTTACGTAACGGGCTCATGCTCGAGACGCCATGGAGGGCATGGCCATGTTGAACACAGCCATTCCTCAGGACACCCTGCGCGAATCCATGCCCGCGGCCTTCCGCGTGGCCATTCGGACTCTGGCTGCGTGGGGGTTTACCCACGACGAAATGGCCGCGACATTGGGCTTGGAGCCTCGCACTCTGTATCGCTACAAGCGCCAGGGGCTTCCGAAACGGGCGATTTCGCCAGACCTGATCGAAAGAACCTCATATGTCCTCGGTATCGAGAAGGCCTTGGAGATTCTCCTCGCCGACGAGCCAGAACAGGAGGAGCACGGCATCCGACGGTGGGTCAACTCTCCTTCAGATGCCCCGCTTTTCGCCGGCCACCCTCCGAAACGGCGCCTGACGACCGGCCGCGCGGCCGATCTGTTCCAGGTGCGCCAGTATCTGGACGGCTGGCGGGGCGGAGATTTTGCCTGAGCGTCTGCCCGATCATTTTCCAGAGGCTCTGCCCGGAACCCGGGATTGGTATCGCGTAGTCCCGTCGCGCTTTCCACCTGTTCAGCTTTGGGATCGCCTAGCCAGTCGCGAGGAATTGAACGCGGTCGCTGCCGTGGAAGGGGCGACGAATGCGCGTCTCACCGAGCGTTTGGGCGACATCAACCTGGTCCCGAAACACGACTGGATTTTTGGTCCAGGCGCCAGCCCGGTCATGGCAGCTTTCTGCCATCCCTCACCGCAGGGCAGTCGGTTCTCGACCGGAGACTTTGGCGTCTACTACGCGGCGGATTCAATTGCAGCGGCGGCGCGTGAAGTCGCCTACCACCGTCGTCGGTGGTTTCTGGAAAACCGGATACCCCCTCGCACGGATACCTACCGTTGCTATATCGGATCTGTTGCCAAACCGCTGGTGGATATCCGTGAGGAGCCCGATCCCCGCGTGTTGCACGATTCAGACAATTGGCAAGCATCCAGGGACTTCGGAATCGCATGCCGTCGGGAGGGGCGCTGGGGAATTCACTTCGAAAGTGTTCGATTGGAAGGTGCTCAATGCGTTGCACTCCTCCGGCCACCGGCCTCGTCACCGGTCATCCAGGGGTGTCATCTATCCATGGAGTGGGACGGGGAGCGCATTTTAGAATGGGAAGGAATCGAAGGATGAGCCGCCCGCCGGTAACCTTTCCCGGTGAGGCAACATGACCGGCCAAAGCAATTGTCGTTCAATAATCGAACAACACCGGCAGGTAGTATAAAAATCCTGGCGCCGACAACCATAACGACCAGCCCCAAAAGCGCTTTGGCAGTTTCCTCTTCGTTCGCGTTTCAGCCCTTCCGCGCCTAGTGTACCCCGTCACTCATTTGGAACAACCAAACCACGACCGCCGAAGCCGGAACAGCACAGGCGGGAACGCAGGGGCGGCTTGCGCGACGCGCAAAAAGCCCCGGAGTGGAGCCGTCGTGCGTGGGTCGCGGTAGGAACCTCGCCGTCCCAGTTGCTCGATAGGGAGGGGGTGAGGTGGAATTTGCTCGGTGGAGCCGGGAACAGGGGCTGTTTTCTGCAGTGTCGCCCATCCTCCGCCTTCGTGAGGCTGATGATGCGCGGGGCGCCAAGCGGACACGTTATGCGATATTTTCAACATAACTTGTCCGAAACGGACAGGTTATGGTTTCGGACCTATAAAGCTATAAAAATCAAATGTTTGGTGGTGGGCCCTGCAGGACTTGAACCTGCGACCTACCGATTATGAGTCGGCTGCTCTAACCAGCTGAGCTAAGGGCCCGTCGTGGGTCAGGACTTGTCTTGGGTGTCGGTGGGGTTCTGTGCATCGCCCTGGACTTCGGCCAGGGGCTTGGGTTCGAGGCCCTGGGCTTCGAGGTCTTCCTTCTTGCGCTTCTGGATGTAGACGAGGTTGTTCTTGTACATACTGGCGACCTTCTCCACGCCGTTCTCGGCGAGGAAACCCTGGTTGCCGGCGGCCAAGAAAGTGGCGTAGACGCCGGAGGCGGCCATCAGGGCGGCGGATACGACGTTTCGGTCGAAGCCGCGCTCGTTGACCATCTTGTTGGCCAGCTCGATGAATTCGTTGGTTGCCTGGTTGTGGGCGTCGATCTGCTTTTGCTGTTCGGACATGCGTCGCTCGGAAAATCGTATGTGTTGGCTCACGGCAGGCGGGCCTGCCGACAGAGGCGAAAGAATACCATGATCATCCGGCCGGGGGCCTTCAACTGCGGCGTTTGCGGATGCCCAGGCTGGCGGCGGAAATGCTCGCTTCCTCGCCCTGGGCGGTGCGGATGGGCTGGCCCTCGTCGGGCGACCAGGCCGTGGCGTAGAGCACCTCCCAGGTCGCGGGAATCGATCCGTCGCCCGTTGTCGGCAACGCGTGCGCGGTTGTCTCGTTCCCGCCGGGCATGCTGTAACCCACGCCCAGATGATCGAGGTCGCCGAGCAGTCCGGCCAGGTCGGCGTGGGTTGTCGTCAGCCAGTCGGTGTCGAGCACCGGTTCCTGGAAGCCGGCCCGGGTGAGTTGGTCGCCGAGCTCCTGGGCGTGCACGCTGATTCCCGCATCGACGGTCGCGCCGGCGCGCTGCAGCTCGATCAGGGTGTCGGGGCCGGGCAGGGTCAGCAACAGCAGGCCGCGTGGGCGCATGACGCGGCGCAGGCCTGACAGGGTCGCGGCCAGGTCCTCGCGCCACTGCAGCGACAGGCTGGCGAACACCAGGTCGATGCTGGCGTCGGCCAACGGCAGGGCCCCGGCATCCGCGCAGGCGACGTCGAAGCGCGGACGCCAGCGGCCGCGTCTCTTCGCCGCTCGCGCGAGCATGGCCGGGGCGCTGTCGAGGGCCAGCAGCCGACACTTCGGGTAGCGCTCGCGCAGCGCCAGCGTGTGTGTGGCGGTGCCGCAGCCGAGATCGACGACCCGCTGCGGTGCGAAGCGCAGGCCGTCGAGCCGCTCGAGCAGGCGTCGGCCCACTTCGTCGAACAGCGCGGCGTGTTTGTCGTAGCCGTCCGCGGCGGCGTCGAAACGCTGTCGGATGCGGTGGGCGTTCGGGTCGGGGCGCATGGGTGATAGTCTTGCAGACGGTGTAAAACCAACCGGGGGCGGGCGGTCGTGCACGTCGAAAGCGTTACTTCCAGAATCGGTCGCTGGCTGCTGCCGCCAGTATGCCTGATCTGCGGGCAGGGTGCTCGACCCGGGCTGGACTGTTGCAGTGGCTGCGAGGCCGACCTGCCCGTGATCGACAGCCTGTGCCTGCGCTGCGGGTTGCCGCTGCCGGCAACGGCCCGGGCCTGCGGTCGCTGCGTTCGCCGGCCCCCGGGCTTCGAGCGGACCTGGCCGGCCTTTGCCTACGGCGGGGCGCTCGAGCGCCTGGTGCATCGCTTCAAGTTTCACCGCGACCTGGCCGCCGGGCGAGTGCTGGCGGGCCTGACCGCTCGCAGGCTGGCGGTGATGGGTGCGTATCGGCCGCAGTGCCTGGTGCCGGTGCCGCTGCACTGGCGGCGCCAGATCTGGCGGGGTTTCAATCAATCGCGCATGCTGGCAGACGATCTGTCCCGGCAGCTCGGGGGCATTCCCGTCGCGCCGATGCTGCGGCGCTTGCGCGCCACGCCGGCGCAGTCCGGTCTGCCCGCGGCCCGTCGCGGGGCGAACGTGCGCGGCGCTTTCATCGCGCGCCCTCCGGCCTGCCGTTTGCGCCATGTTGCGCTGGTCGACGATGTGATGACCACCGGTACGACGCTGGACGCCTGCGCGCGGGCGCTGAAAAAGGCCGGCATCGCGCGCGTGGATGTCTGGGTCGTGGCGAGGGCTTGAACGGCAGGGGCCAGGGGTCAGGGCGGCAGCCGACTGCTCTGGCGGGCGGTTCCGCCGCGTTTTCAGGTCGAGGGACGCGTCGGTCGCGGTCGCATCCGCGACGGACGACCTCTCGGCTTGTACGCGCCTTGCTATGCGTGTCCAGGCCCTTTACCTCGTCCGTCGCGGATGCGACCGCGACCGACGCGGGTTCGGGATTCGTGGCCGGTACGGTGCGCGACGGCGTCTCAGACGGTGCGCATCGCCAGCGAAACGGCCGCCCCGGCGAAGATGAACATGCCGACCCAGTGGTTGCTGAGGAAGGTCTTGAAGCACGCTGCCGGGTCGCGCTCGCGGATGCGCCAGAGCTGGAGCTGGAAGTGCAGGAACACCAATGCCACGGCGGTGAACCAGGCCGGTTCCGGCAGGTAGCGCAGGCCGATCATCAGCAGCACGGCGGTCATCACGCCCATCAGCGCGCCGAGAATCGGGACATCGGCGTGGCCGAAGGCGATCGCGGTCGATTTCACGCCGACCTCGAGATCGTCTTCGCGGTCGGCCATGGCGTACTCGGTGTCGAAGATGACCGTCCAGACGAAGTTGGCGGCGAAAAGCCACCAGGCCAGTTCCGGCACCTGGCCGGTCTCGGCGGCGAAGGCCATGGGGATGGCCCAGCTGAACGAGGCGCCCAGCACCAGCTGGGGAAAGTGGGTGAAGCGTTTGAAGAAGGGATAGGTGGCCGCCAGCAAGGCGCCGAAAAAGGCCATCAGGATGGTCAGGCGATTGGTCAGAAGCACCAGCACGAAGGCGATCAGCAGCAGGCCGAAGAACAGGGCGAGCGCCTGTCGCGGCCTGATCTCGCCGGCGGCGATCGGCCGGTCGACGGTGCGTGCGACGTGCGGGTCGAGCTTGCGGTCGGCATAGTCGTTGATCACGCAGCCGGCCGCGCGCATGACGATCACGCCGAGCGTGAAGATCACCATGTTCTCGCTGCTGGGTACCCCGCCGGCGGCGAACCACAGGCCCCACCAGGTCGGCCACAGCAGCAGCGCGATGCCGATGGGGCGGTCAAAGCGCATCAGCCGCAGCCAGGGCCCGGCCGGGCTCGAGAAGATTCGGGCGCGCAGTCGGAATTCCATGCTTCAGCCTCCGTTGCCGGCGGCGAGATTGTAGTCGCTGCAGGGTACACGCACGTGCTGTGCCCCGGGCGAAGCGCGCACGATGAAGCGCCAGGGCGGTGATTCGCCGGGTTCGGCGCGGTAGTCCACCCAGAACTGG
>CAZSGS010000041.1:0-12137 GCA_964606365.1 uncultured Wenzhouxiangella sp.
ATTTCGGCGACGCCAAGGCTTGCGCTGCACCGGGTCGTTGTCGAGTCGAACGCCCACTCCTCGTTTTCGACTGCCTGCCGCAGGCGCTCGGCAACGTCCAGGGCGGGTTCGAGCGGCGTGTGGGGCAGAAGAATCAGGAATTCTTCGCCGCCGGTACGGAATACGAGATCGGCTTCGCGCAGCCGGTCGGACAGCGTCGAAGCGATATCGACGAGCACACGGTCTCCCGCGGCGTGACCGTATCGGTCGTTGATCGCCTTGAAGCGGTCGAGATCGAGCGCGATGAGGGAAAGCGGCTTGCGATAGCGCACGGCCGAGGCGTATTCACGCGTCGAAAGATCGTGCATGGCCAGGCGATTGCGCAGGCCGGTCAGCGCATCACGACGCGCCGTGCGGCGCAGTTGCAGTTCCTTGTCCCTGAAGACCATCAGCACGAGCAGCATGGTCATGAAGAAGGCGAACAGCATTCCGGCGAGAAACGCCATTGCCTGCAGGAGGTGCGGGTCGAATGAACTCGATACAGCGCGGGTGAAGAGCACGTAGCCCATCCTGCCGAGCAGGAACAGCCCGAACGCGGCGAGGAATACGGCCGTCGTGCGCCTGATCAGCACCAGCCCGGCAGCTCGTGCCCGCCACAGCAGCCAGGCCCCGAACAAGTCGGGCAGGGCCATCAGCACCGAATCGGTAATGAACGGCGTGGGAAAGGTTCGCAGCGCCGCAATGTTCATT
Source organism: uncultured Wenzhouxiangella sp. (assembly GCA_964606365.1). Taxonomy (GTDB): domain Bacteria; phylum Pseudomonadota; class Gammaproteobacteria; order Xanthomonadales; family Wenzhouxiangellaceae; genus Wenzhouxiangella. The sequence goes on from CAZSGS010000041.1 coordinate 730, forward strand.
GACAGCCCTTGCAGCAGCGGGATCACCAGTAGCCAGTACCAGGGCCGCCGCCCGAGATGAATCTGGATACCGAGCAGAATCAGGATGTGGCCGAAGAGGATGAGATTGTTGGCCAGGCTCGATGCAACCCAGCCGGGGATCTGAACCTGAAAGGTCAGCAGAAGGTAGCCGGTCAGGTAGCCGAGACCGTAGAAGAGGCCGCCGATGCCCCAGTGCGGCAGTTCCCGCTGGCGCGTGCCGCCGGCCCAGAGGCCGAGCATGGTCGTCAGAAGGATGAAGCCACCGATGCATGCAACCAGCGCCAGGGTTCTTGTGTCGACCAGTACGAGTTCTTTCATGAGTGGTTGCCCTTTCGGCTGTCAGTCCGGAAGTGCGGGTTCCGCACTTGTCGTTTCAGTGCAATCTTCAGGCCAATCCTGTTGGCTGGTGACCTGCTGCTCGGAGGAATCGTGCTTTTGCCGACACAAGGCGCTCCGGTCGCTCGCTTCGTCGCCGGACCGATGCTGGTGATTGACACAAGACGACGGACTGTCGCGGGGAGAACCCTGGCGGTGGCCATGATAGGCTTGACTGCGAGAGGGACGGAAATAATGAGGGCGCGCCATATGCGCACAAACAAGCAGGCGGAGCGCTCGACGGGTGCCTGCTGATTACGCGCGACCAAGGTTGACCAGAGCCCGTCGTCGGTTGCTGGACCGCTGGCTGGACCGCCTGCTGGAGCATGACGAGCGCGAGCGTGAGCGCGAACTCGCCGCCATTGCCGATCGCGCCCCCCGTGTCCATCTTTGGCTGGTCCAGTTGCTGGCCGCCAGCACCGAGCCGACCAGCTTCCTGGACACCATGTTCGATCGCGTCGGGCGCGCTGCCAGACGGGAGGCCCGTGAAAGGGACGAGGTGGTGCTGCCACCGGGCACGCGCCTGGGTCCGTGGCGCATCGAGGAGCCCGTTGGCAGTGGAGGAATGGGTACGGTCTACCGGGCCGAGCGTGCCGACGGGGCCTTCGAGATGGCTGCTGCGGTCAAGCTCATCCGGGTTCGCCGGGAGGCGCTGGATCAGCGTCTCGCTGTCGAACGCCAACTGCTGGCGCGGCTCAGTCACCGGAATATTGCCCGTCTGATCGACGGCGGCACGACCCAGGACGGCCATGCCTACCTGGTCATGGAGTGGGTTCCAGGGCGCGATCTGGACCAGTATATTCGGGACGAAGCGCTGGATCTGTCAGCCCGCCTGGACTTGTTCGAACAGATGGCTACTGCTACCGCCCATGCCCATCAGTGCCGGGTGGTCCACAGTGACCTGAAGCCCAGCAATGTCAGGGTCAACGACAGCGGCTCCGTTCGGCTCGTTGATTTCGGCGTCGCCCAGCTCCTCGAGGACCAGGGGCGTGAAGACGCGCCCACCAGGGCGCTGACGCCGGTGTTTGCCGCGCCGGAGCTATTGGCCGGCGAGCCCGTCTCGACACAATCGGATGTCTGGTCACTGGGCGCCATGCTCTACTGGCTCGTGACAGGCCAATTGCTGGAAAGGGACTCTGACGTCGCCGACGGAAGCCGATTGCCTGACAGCGTGCCCCGACGTGACGATCTCGCGGCGATCATCGACCGGGCGACGGCTGACGAGGCGGGGGATCGCTACGCTTCCGTCTCCAGCCTGGTCGCGGATATCAATCGCTATCGCAAGCAGTTTCCGGTCAGCGCGCGCCCGCCTTCTCGGATGTATCTTTTCAAGCGCTTCGTACAGCGTCACCGGCTGGCTGTGGGCGCTGCAGGAATGGTTTCGCTTGCGCTTTTACTGGCGCTGGTTGGCGCTGTCTGGCAGGCGCATCGGGCAACCCTCGAGCGTGACCGCGCCGCAGCCCAGACCGAGCGTGCCTTGCAGGCCGAAGCACAGAGCACGCGGATGGCGCGCGAGCTTCAGCTGGTCGTGGCGTTCCAGTCCGAGCAGCTATCTGCCATCGACCCGCGTCGAATGGGAATCGGCCTGCGTACAGCCATCGCCGATCGCCATCGCGCGTCGCTTGATCGGGACGGCCTCGAGGCAGAAGAGTTGCGCCGCGGGGCGAGCAATGCGCAGGAAATCCTCGCTCGGGTCAATTTCACCGACCTGGCGCGCGACACGCTTCGGGATAACATCTTCGACAATGCCCTTGCCGCCATCGACGAGCAGTTTGTTGATCAGCCGCTGGTTCGTGCCCGCCTGCTGCAGTCCGTGGCGATCACGCTGCGCAGCCTGGGCCTTGTGCGGCAGGCCGCCTTGCCGCAGGGGGAGGCACTGGCCATAAGGCGTGAGTGGCTGGGCAGCAATGACCCCGATACACTTGAGTCGGTCAACCAGATGGGTCGGCAGTTCGCCTTTGAAGGCAGGCGCGAGGAATCGCTAGCCCATTATCGCGAGGCCCTTGAAGGATTCGAGGCGCTGCACGGATCGCAGCATCCGGCGACACTGACCGCGCTGAGCAATACAGGGACTGCGCTTGAAGCGATGGGGCAGTACATCGATGCCGAACCGTACTTCCGCGAAGCCTTGCAAGGTCGGCGAGCCGTGCTTGGTGACGACCATCGCGATACTTTGATCTCGGTTTCCAACATGGGGGCGCTGCTGGACAGCCTCGACCGGCCCGACGAAGCCTTGCCGCTTTATCGTGAGGCGCTCGAGAAGCGGCGACAGGTTCTGGGCGACACTCATTCCGACACAATGCGCTCGATCAGCAATCTTGGCGTGTTTCTCGTCGGCCAGGATCGATTCGACGACGCCGAACCCTACTATCGTGAAGCGCTCGAGCTGCGTCGGAACGTGCTCGGTCGAGAGCATCCCGACACGTTGGTCTCCGCCAACAATATGGGCTACTTGCTGAACCACACTGGACGGCCCGAGGAGGCCGAAAGGCACTATCGGGAAGCCGTTTCCATATCCCGCCAGGTCCGCGGCGATGACCACCCCAATACCCTGATTCTGATGAGCAATCTGGCTGGCTTGCTGCACAGGATGGGTCGCTACGACCGTGCTGAAGCGTTTGCGGCCGAAGCTGTGTCAGGCGGCCGGCGTTCGCTCGACGAAGGGCACTGGTACCTGGCCGTCTTCCTGAATCGTCACGGCCAGGAATTGGCAGCGCTGAGTCGTTACGAGGAGGCAGAGGCGGTCACGCTGGAGTCCTATCAGATCTTCGTCGACGCGCTGGGTGCCGAGCATGACCGTACGGAAGTGGTGGTCGAATCCCTGGCCGATCTCTATGCTCGCTGGCACGAATCCGATCCCGATGCCGGGCATGACGATCGATTGGCCCATTGGCAAGGCCAGCTGGGTAGCGGGAAGGATAGCCGATGAGATCTCACGTCCGAGAAGCCTCCCCCCGCGGGAGCCAATTGCCCGGCGCAGGAGGCGCACGCTGGTGAACAACAAGTCCTTTGCTGCGGTCCCCGATCACGAAGTGACGCAGTTGTTGGCCGAGATCCGCGAAGAGCCAGAACTTTTCGAGCGCTTGATGCCCCTGGTCTACGACGACATGAAACGCATCGGTCGCGCACAGCGCCAGCGCCTGGGTGGTGGCGCAACGCTCCAGACAACGGCTCTGGTACACGAAGCCTTCCTCAAGATGCAGCGCAGCGCCGGTGGCGATATCGAGAATCGCCTGCATTTCCAGCGCCTGGTGGCCTGCGTGATGCGGCAGCTGATCCTCGACTACGCTCGCAAACACCTGGCCGTCAAGCGCGGCGGCGACCAGGTTCGGGAAACCTTCGAGGAGGCGGAATACAGCATGGAGACCGAGGATCTCGTGCGGGTCATCGCCGTGGACGAGGCGCTCGGGCGCATGGCCGAGCACGATCCTCGCATGACCGAAGCCCTTGCAGCCCAGCTGTATGCCGGATCCACTGTCGAGGAAATCGCAGAGAGCTGCGGGTTGTCTGATCGCACCGTCATTCGCGACCTGCGCAGGGCGCGGGCCTGGCTGAAGGTCGAGTTGGCCGAGTTTGATCCGGCCGCAAAATCATGAGCACTGCTATCGGCTTCGGCGCTCAGTCAACTGCACAGAGAGCATGACCGGCAGATGGGTCGAGTCGGTCGAGCCGCGATCGAGGTAGCCCTGGTTGTCGTTGAGATACAGAATCGCATATTCGAATCCCTGTCCGCGAAACTGCCAGCGCAGGCCGCTGCTGTTCTCCTCGAACTCGACGGCCTCGAATCCCTTGCGTAGCGCCGCGTCGTAGTTCTGTTGCCACTCCTCGATGCTGCCCGGCAGCGCGATGTTGAGCGCGATCTCGCGCCCCGACAGCTCGCTCGTGCCCGTGCTGTTGCGCACGATCAGGTAGGTCTCGGGCAAGGGAATCTGTTCCGGGAAGTCGCCGGGCAGGGTGAATTTCGGCGCGGCCTCGGCCGATGGCGAGGACTCCGAGGCGGTCGATGATGAACCGGTGTCCGGTGCATCGGTTGAGCAGGCCGTGATCGTCAGCAAAGCGATGAGTGCGACGATTCGATTTCCGCCGGGTCTGATGCCGGTCCTGCTCGTCCGTTCAAGGGTGCTCATGGCGCCACCTCGCCGCTGCTTTGTTCACTCAGGCGGGCCTCGCCGACGAGAAGCGATTCCAGTGCCAGCACGCGTTGCTCCAGGCTGTCGTTGCGCTCGGCGACGGCCCGGATCTCGCTCTCTCGCGCCGAGCGCGCGGCGAGCTGTCTCTTCAAGGCCTCGTTTTCGGCCTCGAGCATTGCAATGCGATCCCGGTCATCCTGCAAGGCGGCGTGCAGTTCGATGATGGCCGCCGTATTCAAGGCCGTGACCTGGTTGTAGCGAATACCCAGCGTGTCCTCGGATTCGGACACGGCGCTCGGGATGACATCGCGCACCTGCTGGGCGATCAGGCCGAGTGAGGGTTGGCTGTCGGTCGCGCCGGCCGTATTGCCAATGCCGCCGCCGATTGAACCATAGTTGCTGGATACCCGGTTTGGGAAGAAGTCAAGGAAATCTGGAGGCAAATCAGGATCATCGAACCCTTCCGGCACACCGCCGCCGGCAATGGTGGCGCCGCGCACGCCGTCGGCGACGCTGTTGGCATGACTGCCGGCAATGATACTGACGGTGGTGGGATCGCCGTTGAAGGTCTCGTCGCTCGGCTCGATGCGCAGGCTGTCGACGCCGGCGGTACCCAGAATGAGTGGCTCGCTGTTGAGCGTGCCCAGAAACTGCGAGCCGTCCACGCCATTGCCGCCCAGTCTCCAGTAGTCGTCGGGCATGGGCTGGCAGAGAACCGTGCCGTCCGGGTTGACCGTGCTGATGGCGCTGCCGGCGGCGCACACGCCATCAACGCGGCGTTGGACTTCGGTGCTGTCGATCTGGGCGCTGCCCACGGCGCTGGCGGCGATCTCGGCGCTCCCTACGGCCCCGTCAGCGATCTCGGCATTGGAAATGCTGCCGGCAACCACCCCCAGGGCCAGGGGCGCGGCGGCCAGGCGCTGGCGGGGTGCCAACGGATCGCCGCCGTCGATGACGATTTCCAACCACAGCCCGTCGCCCCAGGGCTGCTGGCCGAAGTCCAGATCGGTCTGGAACAGCCCGTCGCTCACGGTGATCGAGCGTGGGTCGTCGGTAGCCAGCGGTGTCGTTGCGGTCTCGTCGGCATAGAGCAGAAACTCCATGACGACCGTATCGTCGACCGGGCCGTCGCCATCCTGGAGCTGGCCCTGGTAGGTGAACGTGGTCTCGGCAATCGCTGGCACTGCGATCAGCAGGAGTAAGGAGGTCATCAGAATGCGCATGGTCGGTCTATCCGAATCGCTTGGGCTGTACAAGTTGCTACGCGTTCGGAGAATGGACGAGGACACGGAACCAAACTGCCGACAGTCCGACCTGATCTGGACGCTGGGCGGTGAAAGGCGCTGAACAGCACGGTCGAAAGGAATCGTTACCTGGCAGAGAGTCGTGTTGGAAGACTTCGAGGGCGACTATCTTTGTTCTCCTCGATGTCCTGCATCGTCCCGCGTCCGCGTAGCCATGAGGTAGCAACCCACGTTCAGACGACTGAAGGATTCACCCAATGAGATCTTCCGAATCAATCGAACAGTTTGTAGTCAAGGCGCTCTTTCCCGTGCTTGCAGTGGCCGTGCTGTGTGCCTGTAGCGACGGTCAACAGGCCCAGGCAGGGGCCGGTGGCGACATCAATGCGTCAAGTCTGACTTTTCACAGCAAGACGCCTTCCGATGATGATCCGGTGTCCACGCCGTTGGAAATCACCGGAATCTCCTGTGACGGTGGCTCCGAAACGGCACAGACCCGGGTCGACCTGGGTGAGGAAGGCCATGTGCTGGTGCGCAATGACCCACGAGGATCCATGTTGATCGAAGTCGACCTGGCCCGCCTGGACATACTGGGAGGCAAGCGCGAGCATCTTTACCCGGATCGGGACGAAGTAACCCTCGCGCTCGAGCGTAATGGCAGTATCAGCGGCCACTATCAGTTCCGCCTCTTTGGTGAACTCGAGGGCATGTACGTTGTGGAAATGGATATTCAGTGCTGAGGCGGCCGAGAATGCCAACCGCAGAAAGGTTCCAGTGCGTTCTGCTCGTTGCCGCCGCAGGCGATAGTTCTGCTTGAAGGTGTGAGGAGGGCTGGCGCATCGGCTGGTACACCATCGACTCGGGCAGCTACACTGTGGTAACTGACTCCACAGGAAGTGCCAATGGCCGCCGAGGAAGTGCTGGTTGACCAGCCGCGCGCGTTGCGCGAAGAGGATCGCTTCGATGTCGACGCCGTCGACGCCTGGTTGAAAGCGCGCGTCGAGGGATTGGAAGGGCGGCCGGAGGTGAGTCAGTTCTCGAAGGGCGCATCGAACCTGACCTACCTGCTGCGCTACCCGGATCGCGATCTGATCCTGCGCCGGCCGCCGCCGGGCACCAAGGCGAAATCGGCGCACAACATGGTGCGCGAACACGATATCCAGAAGGCCCTGGCGCCGGTCTTCCCCTACGCGCCCGAGATGGTGGCGCTGTGCACCGACCACGACGTGATCGGCTGCGATTTCTACGTCATGCAGCGCATCGAGGGGATCATCCTGCGTCGCAACCTGCCCGGCGGGTTGGAACTCGACGAGGCGCAGATCGGCAAGCTCTGCCGCAGCGCCATTGATCGCCTGATCGAACTGCACTCGGTCGACGTCAGGGCGGCAGGGCTGGACGACCTGGCCAAGGGCGCGGGCTACAACCGCCGTCAGATCGAGGGCTGGTCCGGACGCTTTCGCAAGGCGAAGACCTGGAATGTCGCTTCGGGCCGCCACGTGATGGACTGGCTGGCCGGCAATATTCCCGACGAAGTCGCCATTCGCGTGATCCACGGCGACTACCGTTTCGACAATCTCGTGCTCGATGCCGACGATCCGATGCGCATCATTGGCGTGCTCGACTGGGAGCTGGCCACGCTGGGCGATCCGCTGATGGACCTGGGCAACTCACTGGCCTACTGGGTGCAGGCCGACGACGATTTCTACTTTCGCGGCTTTCGCCGCCAGCCTACCCATCTGCCGGGCATGATGACGCGCCGCGAGGTAGTCGACTATTACTGCGACAGGACCGGCTTCGAGCCGGACAACTGGGCCTTTTACGAAGTCTACGGTCTGTTTCGTCTGGCCGTCATCGCCCAGCAGATCTACTACCGTTATCATCACGGTCAAACGAGCAACAAGGCCTTCAAGCACTTCTGGCTGGCGGTCAACTACCTGCTCTGGCGCTGTCGGCGAGTGATCGCCCGGGCCCGCTCGTGACGAAAGGCACTGTTGCAGGTGCCGGGCTTGCGCGACACTGATTGACCTTCGCATTCAGGGATCGAAACGGGGATGGAGCAGGGAGAGATTTTCAGCAACGAGCAGGTCGAAGCCTCGACGCTGCCCGATTTCCAGCGCGTGGCGCTCACGCCCGTGGTGGACGCCTACCTGCCCTGGGCGCTGGTCACGCAGACGGCGTTCTGGTTGATCCTCGCAGTGGCCGCGCTGGTCGTTCCGAAGCTGCCCTTCGTGCCGCTGGAAGGATTCTGGTGGCTTCCGCTGCCGGCGGTGGGAGTCGCCATTGTCGGTGCTGTCTACGCCCGACTCGACGCGCACACCCGCGCCTGGGCCCTGCGCGAGCACGACCTGATCTATCGCTACGGCGTGCTCTGGCGCAAGACCGTGATCGTGCCGTTTGCCCGTATCCAGCACGTCGAGGCGGTGCACGGGCCGCTGGAGCGCTACCTGGGCCTGATGCGGGTCAAGTGTTTCACGGCCGGCGGCATGACCGCCGACCTGACCGTCAAGGGCCTGGACCGGGTCAACGCCCGGCGGGTGCGCCAGTACCTGCTCGAGCAGATCGCCGAGACGGCTGATCATGATGAAGAGGGCAACGCCGAGGAGCCGGTTCGTGAAGTCGATTGATGTCAACGCCTGGCAGCGCCTGGCGCCGATGGCGCTGCTGTTCCTGGTCATCAACGGCGGCGCGAGATTCGTCCGCGAGAACCTCTACGCTTTCGCCGGCGCCGGTGCCGGCTTCGCCTTCCTCGATCGCCTGGGGCTGCGCGAGTTCCTGCTCGGCGGACTGCTTGTGCTGCTCGTCGGGATCCTGATCGCGGTGATCTATCATCGTCGTTTCCGGTTCCGGATCGAAGGCGATGCCATTCGCCTGCGTCGGGGGATCATCGAGAACAAGGACCTGCGCATCCGCTTCGCGCGGGTGCAGAACGTCGGACTGAGCCAGCCGTTCTATTTCAGGCCCTTCGGATTGGTGCGTTTTACGCTGGAGACCCCCGGCGCGGAGTCGACCGAAGTGTCCCTGCCGGGCGTGAGCCGCGACCTGGCGCTGGCCCTGCGCGACCATATCGCCCGGGCCGGTGGCCCGGCGGCGGAGACCGGTCCGGACGAGCCGGCCGCCGAAGCCGGCGCCGGAGAGTCCGATGCGACCCTGATTCACGCCCCCGGCAACCTGCGCTTGTTCGCCCACGGCCTGGTCAGCAACCAGGTCTGGCTGATCGCCGGGGTGGCCGCATGGCTGTTCAGCTCTCTGTGGGAGCGCATCGAGCAGTGGATCGATTCGATCGGCGTGAGCGTCGTGGTGCAGCGGATACTCGAGTTCGGCTGGACCGGCGCGGCCGTGCTTGTCCTCATGCTCGTCGTGTCGTTGTTCGCGCTGTCCGGCGTGCTGTCCCTGGTGCGCTTCCACGATTTCATCCTGCGCGATCTGGGTGATCGCTTCCTGGCCGTCGGCGGCTTGCTCGACAAGCGCGAGCAGAACATCCGCCGTCGAAAACTGACGGGCCTGACGCTCTACCAGACCGCGCTGGGCCGACTGATCGGGCAGTGGTACCTGGTCGGCAAGCAGGCCAGCAGCAAGGAGATCGAGGTCGATCCATCCGGGAAGCATTTTCTGATTCCGGGCATGCGGCGCGCGGACATGAGTCTGATCGGCCGCCTCATGCCGGGCTTCTCGGTGCCGGATGAAATGCGCCCGATCAGCCGCCGTTTCCGGACGCTGTTCTGGTCGCGTATCAGCGCGCCCGTGCTGATCCTGACGGCGCTGGCGTGGTGGTATCTGTCCAACACGCGTTTGCTCATCGGCGGCATGCTGGTGGTCTTGCTGCTGGTCCTGTGGCTCGTTCATCGCAGCTGGCGTTGCTGGGGCTGGCAGGTGGTCGACGGCGTATGCTGGGTTCAGCAGGGCCTGTTCGGGCTGCGACGCGACGCCTTCGAACTGGCCATGGTGCAGCAGGCCGCCGTGGTCAGCACGCCTTACTTCAGGCGGCACGGCCTGGCCTCGGTACGACTGGTGCTGCCGCAGGGGCAGGTCACCGTCCCGTTCATTGCCATGGCCGACGCCGTCGAGCTGGTCAACCGGGCCGTCTTCGCGGCCGAAACGTCGTTCGCGCACCGCGTTTGACCGGCGCGCGTGATCGCCGTCCGGGCGCCGGGGCGGGGCGAATCGAGCGTGATAAAATGCCGGGCTGTCCCCAACCCCGGAGCTCGAGTTCGCATGAGCGATCAAACGCCCGGCGCCCGTTTTCGCAAGCTGGTCGCCGACAATCCGCCGCTTCAGGTCGTCGGTACCATCAACGCCTATTCCGCGCTGCTGGCCGAAAAGGCCGGCCACGAGGCCATCTACCTTTCCGGCGCCGGCGTGGCCAACGCTTCCTACGGCCTGCCGGATCTGGGCATCACGCAGCTGGCCGATGTGGTCGAGGATGCCCGACGCATCACCGCCGTGAGCGACCTGCCGCTGCTGGTCGATGTCGACACCGGCTGGGGCAGCGCTTTCAATATCGCTCGGACGGTGCGTGAAATGGAGCGCGCCGGTGTGGCCGCCATCCATCTCGAGGACCAGGTGGCGGCCAAGCGCTGCGGGCACCGGCCCAACAAGGCCCTGGTCAGCCCCGGGGAGATGGCCGACCGGGTGCGGGCCGGTGTCGACGCGAGAACGGATGATTCCTTTGTATTCATGGCGCGCACGGACGCCTACGCCGGCGAGGGCATGGCCGCCGCCGTGGATCGCGCCAACCTGTACGTCGAATGTGGTGCCGACATGATTTTCGCCGAGGCGCTGCACACGCTTGAGGAGTTCGGCGAGTTCGCCCGACAGGTCGACGTGCCGGTGCTGGCCAATATCACCGAGTTCGGCAAGACGCCGTTGTTCTCCGTCGAGGAATTGCGCGGGGCCGGAGCCGGCCTGGTGCTGTATCCGCTCTCGGCGTTTCGCGCCATGAGCAAGGCGGCGGCGATGGTCTACGAGGCCATCGGCCGCGACGGCCACCAGAGGAATGTGGTCGACGCCATGCAAACGCGCGATGAATTGTACGAGGTGCTCGGCTATCACGAGTTCGAGCAGAAACTGGATCAGTTGTTCAGCAAGGAGTCGACATGACCGAGAAGAAACCCGGAGCCGGCCTGCGCGGCCAGTCCGCCGGCCAGACCGAGATCTGCACCGTCGGTGCGACCGGAAACAGCCTGCGTTATCGCGGCTATGCCGTCGACGAACTGGCCGAGAAGGCCTCGTTCAACGAGGTGGCCCACCTGATCCTGAAGGGCCATCTTCCCGACCGGATCGAGCTCGATGCCTACACCGCTCGTCTGAAGTCGCTCAGGGGGCTTCCAGACGCGCTCAAGGAAGTGCTCGAGCGAATCCCGGCCAATGCCCACCCGATGGACGTTCTGCGCACCGGCAGCTCCTTCCTGGGCAACCTGGAGACCGAAGAGCAGGATGTCGCCGACCGCCTGCTGGCGAGTTTCCCGTCGATGATCACCTACTGGTACCGATTCAGCCACGACGGCAAGCGCATCGACGTCGAAACCGACGACGACAGCATCGGCGGGCATTTCCTGCACCTGCTCCACGGCAAGGCGCCAAGCGAGCTGCACGCGCGGGTCATGGACGTCTCGCTGATTCTCTACGCCGAACACGAATTCAAC
>CAZSGS010000042.1:0-12003 GCA_964606365.1 uncultured Wenzhouxiangella sp.
CTCGGGACTCGGGGCTCGGGACCGTAGGTCGGGGTCGCATCCCCGACGGACGAGGCAACCGCAACCCCCACCGGGCGCTCATGCGTGTCCCACATTACGAATCGTGAACACGCATGAGCGCCTCACGGAGATGGCCCAGACCTCGTCCGTCGCGGATGCGACCGCGACCTACGCGGGCTTCGAGCAGCCTCCGCGTCACGCAGCGGCCTCCTCGGCGTGCCCATGGTCACGTGCCAGGTACAGATACATCGCCGGCACCACGAACAGGGTAAAGGCCGTCCCGATGGTCATGCCGGTCGCGATCACCAGGCCCATCGAGAAGCGCGAGGCCGCGCCCGCGCCGGTGGCGATCAGCAGCGGCACCATCGCCAGCACCAGCGCGGCGGTGGTCATCAGAATCGGGCGCAACCGGATCGAGGTGGCCTCCTCGATGGCCTTGCGCTTGCCCATGCCCTCGCCCTGCAGCTTGTTGGCGAACTCCACGATCAGAATGCCGTGCTTGGAAATGACGCCGATGAGGGTGACCAGCCCGACCTGCGTGTAGATATTGAGCGTGGTCAACCCCAGCGAGACGAAGATCATCGCCCCGCAGATCGACATCGGCACGGTCATCAGCATGATCAGGGGGTCGCGAAAGGACTCGAACTGCGCCGACAGCACCAGGAAGATGACCGTCAGCGCAAACACGAAGGTGAGCAGCAACGCCGCGCCCTCGGTGCGAAGCTGGCGCGACTGGCCGGCGTAGTCGACGTTGTAGCCCGGCGGCAGAACCTCGGCCGCGGCCTCCTCGAGAACCGCCAGGGCGTCGCCCAGCGGAACGCCGGGCCGGGGCACGCCCGAGACGGTCACGGCATTGAGCTGCTGGAAGCGCTTGAGCTGGCGCGGCTCGACCGTTTCTTCCAGGCGCACCAGGTTCGCCATGGGTATCAGCTCGCCGCTTCTGGAGCGGGTGTAGTAGTCCTCGAGCTGCTCGGGATTGAGGCGGCGCTCGCGGGTGACCTGCGGGATGACACGGTAGCTTCTGTTGTCCATCGAGAAGCGGTTGACGTAGCCGCCGGCGAGCATGGCCGAGAGGTCGCTGCCGAGCGTTTCCATGTCGACCCCGAGCAGCGCGGCCTTGTCGCGGTCGACCTGGATGCGCACGCGCGGCTTGTCGATGTCGAGATCGGAATCGACGAAAATGAACTTGCCGCTCTCGCGGGCGGCCTCGAGAACCTCCTCGGCCAGGCCCTGGATGTTGCTCAACGGCTCGGTCGAGCCGATCACGAACTCGACGGGAAAACCGGAGCCGCCGCTGGGCAGGGCCGGCGGCATGAAGGTGGCCACGTCGAGCCCCGCCACCTTCTGGGTGGCCGGCTGGATGGCCTCGTCCATGACCTGGCGCGTGCCGCGCTCGCGCTGGTTCCAGGGCTTGAGCACGAAGCCGGTGATCGCGGAGTTGCTCGACTCGGCCATGCCGCCCCCGCCGCCGCTGGCGCCGTTGATGATGAACACGTTGTCCAGCTCGGGGATCTCGTCGATGAGGTCGACGTAGCTGCGGGTGTAGCGCTCGAGGTACTCGATGGTCGAGTACGGATCGCTGGTCGACTGCGCGACGATGAAGCCCTGGTCTTCCTCCGGCGCGAGCTCGGAACTCGAGGCCATGAACAGGAAGCCGCACGAGACGAGCACGATCAGGCCGAATACGGCGATCACCGACTTGGTCTCGAGCGCGCCGTGCAGCCGACGGCGATAGGCCCGGCGCAGCGCGTCGAACCGCGCGTCGAGCCAGCGCGCCAGGCGGTTGTCGCCGTTGTCGCCGTCGTGCGCCTTGAGCAGCTTCGCGCACATCATGGGTGAGAGCGTGAGCGCGACGATCCCCGACAACAGCACGGCACCGGCCAGGGTGAACGCGAATTCCACGAACAGCGTACCGGTCAACCCGCCGATGAAGCCGATCGGAATGTAGACGGCCACCAGCGTGGTGGTCATCGCCACCACCGGCCAGGCGAGCTCCCGGGCCCCCTTGAGCGCGGCGTCCTTGGGCGTCATGCCGTTTTCGATGTGCCGGTGGATGTTCTCGAGCACGATGATGGCGTCGTCGACCACGATGCCGATGGCGAGCACCATGGCCAGAAGCGTCAGCAGGTTGATCGAGAAGCCCATCAGCAGCATCAGGAACAATGCGCCGACCAGCGACAGGGGCACGGCCACGGCCGGGATGAGGACGGTGCGCAGCGACCCCAGGAACAGGAAGATGACGATCACGACGATGATCAGTGCCTCGACGATGGTGGTGATCACCTCGTCGATGGCGTTGTTGATGTACTCGGTGCTGTCGTAGGGGATATCGGCTTCCAGCCCGTTGGGCAGCTCGGGCAGGATCTCGTTTTCCCAGACCTCGTGCACGGCGGAGATGACGTCGAGCGAATTGGCGTCGGGCGCGACTTGCACACCGATGAAAGTCGCCTCCTCCCCGTTGAAGCTGACCGATGAGCTGTAGTTTTCCGAGCCCAGCTCGACCCGGGCGATATCGGCAAGCCGCACGAGGGTCTCGTCGGTCGAACGAACCACCAGCTCGCGAAACTGCTCGGGCGTGCGCAGGTCGGTTTCGGCCGTCAGCCCGACGGAGATCATTTGCCCCTTGGTCGAGCCGACCGCCGAGAGCACGTTGTTGCGCGCCAGCGCGCCGTAGACGTCGCTGGCGGTCACCCCCAGCGCCGTCATCCGGTCGGGTTCGAGCCAGATGCGCATGGCAAAGGTCTCCGCGCCCAGGATCTGGGCGCGCTGCACGCCCGGAATCGTCGCCAGCTTGGGCTCGACCACGCGCACCAGATAGTCGGTGATCTGGTTGTTGTCGAGCAATTCGCTGTAAAACGACAGGTACATCGCGGCGGTGGATTCACCCTCCGCGAGCTCGACCACGGGATCCTCGGCCGCGTCCGGCAGCTCGCCCCTGAGCTTGTTGACCTTGGCCGCGACCTGCGTAAGCGCCTCGTTGGGATCGGTCTCGATATCCAGGTAGGCCTGGATCGTCGATGCCCCCGGCACGGTGTTCGAAACGATGTAGTCGATGCCCTCGGCGGTGGCCACCTCGCGCTCCATCGGCGTGGTGATGAACCCCTGCACCAGGTCGGCGTCGGCGCCGATATACGCGGTCGACACGTTGATGACGGCGTTCTGCAGTTCCGGGTACTGGCGCACGTTCAGGTCGGTGGCCGCGCGCAGGCCCAGCAGCAGGATGAACAGGCTGACCACCGTGGCCAGCACCGGCTTGTTGATGAAGATGTCGGTGAATTTCATCTCGGGATCAGCCGTCGGCGGGCTGCGGTTCGAGATCGGACTCGGGCCGGATCTCGTTGTTGATTTCCACCTTCGTGCCGTTGCTGAGCTTGAGCAGGCCGCTGGTCGCGACCCGCTCGCCGGCCTCGAGGCCGTCGATCACGGCCACCATGTCGCCGCGCCGCTGTCCGGTCTGGATCAGCCGGCGCTCGACCGTCCGCTCGTCCTGCTCGCCCTGGATGACGTAGACCGAGTTGCCGTAGGGGTCGAAGCTGACCGCCGTTTGCGGAACCATCAACACGTCGCGCGGGTCACCCCAGCGGATGACGGCGCTGGCGAACATGCCCGGGCGCAGGCGCTTATCGGCGTTCTCGAAGGTCGCCTGGACCAGGAAGCTGCGGGTCTGCTCGTCGATCGAGCCCTCGACCGATGTCACCCGGCCCTCGAATGACTCGTCCGGCCAGGCATCGGTGGTCACGCTCACGCGCGCGCCGGTCTCGACGTTGGGCAGGTGCCGCTCCGGCAGCGTGAAGTTCATGAAGATGGGGGCGATTGCACGCAGCGGTACGATCGGCGTGCCCGGCGCGATGTATTCACCCAGGTCGACGCGGCGGATGCCGAGATAGCCGTCGAACGGCGCCCTCAGAACCTTCTGGTCGATGCGCGCCTGCTGCGCCTCCACCTCCGCCGCCGCCTGGCGGAATCGGGATTCGGCCTGGTCGAGTTCGGACTCCGACACGCTGTCTTGCCTGCGCAGGCGGCGCAGGCGATCGCGCTCGGACTCGGCCAGGTCGCGCGCGGCGCGCAACGCCGACAGCTGGGCCTCGTCGGCCTTGGTGTCCAGTCGGGCCAGCACCTCGCCGGCTTCCACCTGGGCGCCGTTTTCGAACTCCAGGCTGCGCACGATTCCGCCCAACTCGGTCGTCAGGTTGACGCCGTTGGTGGCCTTGAAACTGCCCACGGCGCGAAGCTCGCGCGGCCAGGTATCGCGCTCGGCCTGCGTGGCCGAGATCGCCACCGTCGGTGCCGGCATGTTGTCGAAGTACTGGTTCATCATCTTCGAACTGAACCACTTCCAGCCGAACACGCCACCGAAAATCACGCCGGCGAGCAACAACATGACGATCATGCGCTTGGTCACCGACGGCTTGCCGTCTTGCTTTTTGCGGTATTGCTTTGCCATGGGGGGATACTCTTGATGAACCTTGAATTCGTTCAGGCCTCGAGCGTCGCGAGGAACGCTTCGATACCCTCGCGGTCGCAGACGTCGGAGAGCACCTCGGTGCACAACCACTCGACCTTGCGCGCGACGTGCTGCGAGGAGACGTCGGTCACCAACGGCTTCCAGTCCAGGCCGTTGAGGAGGAACTCGATGTGCTGCAGCAGCAGCCCGTACGGCCGGTTGACGTCGTAGAAGGACAGCAGGCCGTCGGCGTGGACCAGGGTGTGCATGCCCAGGCACAGGGTCCAGGGACCCACACCCAGGTCGAGATTGCGCAGGCCGCGGTCGGGGAGGTCGCCGTCGGTCACCGCCTGCTGCACGATCGAGCGCACGCGGTCGCACATCGGCTGGCTGCCTTCGAGCGCCGCCTGTCGCCGCGGCAGGCTGGTGGCCGACCACACCGCCTCGGTGAACACGTACTGCGCGAGGCGGAAATGCTCGGGACACTGACTGGCGAACAGCACGTCGGCCACCGACAGCGCGAACATGCGATCGCGCGTGGTACCCACACCGTCGGCCGCCCGGCAGAACAGCGAAACGCGTTCGGCGGACATGCGCGTCGACAGCGCCAGCAAGAGGTCCTCTTTCGAGAAAAAGTGCTGGTAGAGCGTCCCGGTCGCGTAATCACAGGCCTTGGCGACCCGCGCCATCGTCAGGCTTAGCAGACCGTCGCTCATTATGAGACGCCGCGCGGTGTCGAGAAACAGATCTTCGCGGGCCGCGAATTCCCGGGCCTTGCGATCTTGAGTGGTCATGGGGCGAACAATAGCCAACGGCCGTGAACGAATTGCGCATTTTGAACGTTATTCAAAAAATGATCAAGCCTTCAGCGCATTGAAACGAGCGCGAGCACGGGCGAGCCGGCAAGGATCGACAGGATCATTACAATAGGCGCCTGCTTCAATGACCCGAACCCAAGGAACTCCCATGTCCGTGCTCATCTGCGGCTCGCTGGCCTACGACAACATCATGGTCTTTCCGGAACGCTTCAAGGATCACATCCTTCCCGACAAGACCCACATGATCAACGTCGCCTTCCTGGTACCCGAATTGCATCGCAATTTCGGCGGCACCGCCGGCAATATCGCCTACAACCTCAAGAAGCTTGGCGGCGATCCACTGCCCATGGCGACCGTCGGCCCGGATTTCGACGACTACGCCCGGCACCTGGAGCGCCTCGATATCGACCAGGAATTCGTTCGCGCCCTCGGCGACCACTGGACGGCGCAGGCCTACATCACCACCGACCTGGACGACAACCAGATCACGGCCTTCCACCCCGGCGCCATGAACGAGGCGCACTGCCAGCCGGTCCCGGAAGAGCGCGCCATCGGCTTCGGCATCGTCTCGCCCGACGGCAAGCAGGCCATGCTCGACCACTCCGAGCAGTTCCGCGCGGCCGGCATTCCGCACATCTTCGACCCGGGCCAGGGCCTGCCGCTGTTCAGCGGCGAGGAGCTGCAGCGCATGATCACCAACGCCGACTGGCTGGCGGTCAACTCCTACGAATGGGAGATGCTCAAGAAGAAGACCGGCTGGCGGCACGCCGACATCACCGCCCGGCTCGACGGCGGCCTGGTGATCACCCTCGGCGGCGAGGGCTCGGAGCTGTGGACCGCCGACGGCAAGACGCAGATCCCGGCGGTCAAGCCCGAGAAGATCACCGACCCGACCGGTTGCGGCGACGCCTACCGCGCCGGGCTGCTGTTCGGCCTCGAGCGCGGCTGGGACGCCGCCGACGCCTGCCGGCTCGGCGCCATCCTGGGCTCGCTCAAGATCGCCCAGGCCGGTCCCCAGCACCACGATTTCACGCCGAAGGAAATCGCCGAACGCTTCCACGCCGAATTCGGTCACGCCATGCCGGGTTGATACTGGCGCGATCTTCCCGAAACGAGAACTGAGTCACGCCATGGCGGAAGTCGCCGGGTTTATCATCGTGAGAGGCCTCCAAACGCCCCTCGCTCATGACCGGTCGCTTCTTCTGCATCGCAATCACGCTGTGGCTGTCCGCCACGGCCGTCGCCGCCCAACCCGGCGCGCAACTGTCCGACCACCGGGCCCTGGCGCTGACCGCGCCGAGCGCACGCGGCGAGACTCGACTGACGATCAAGGCCTTCGGCGATCGCTGGCGCCTGGTGCTGCGCGACAATGCCGCGCTGTTGGCCGACCTCGGCCCTCGTGGGCGCGAACGCATTCAGGCCGGCGGCCATCGTTTCATGGCCGGTGAAGTGGCCGGCCGGCCCGACAGCTGGGTCCGGCTGAACTGGACGCAGGGCCGCTGGTGGGGCGGGTTTCACGACGGCCAGGCGCTCTACCTGATTGACCGTGCCGGTGACTTCAACTGGGCCGATGGCGAGCCACCGTCGGCGGGCCAGGATATTGTCTTTCGGCTCGGCGACGTGCAATTGTCCGACATCTTCAGCCACGAGCCCCTGCCGGCATTGCCGGCATCCCCTGCCATCGAACCACCGCCTTCGCCCTCGGGCGAGGCGGGCCAGGCCCTGCCCGTCACGATCGTGGCCGACTCCGCATTCCAGGACGAGCACGGCGGCAATGCCAGCGCCATCGCCACCGGGCGCCTGAACTTCGTCGACGGTATCTACAGCGACCAGCTGGGCACCGGAATCACCCTGGAGCACATCGAGTTGCTCGACGACGATGGCCCGCTGACCCCGACCGACGCCTCCGAGCTGCTCAACGCCTTTCGCGAGTTCATGGCGCAGGGCGACGGCGGCGACATTCCCTTCGCCGGACTGGGCCACCTGTTCACCAGCCGCCCCCGCGACGGCGGCATCGCCGGGATCGCCTACCTGAGCGCGCTGTGCAGTTCATCGTTCGGCTACGGCGTGGACTGGGACGCCAGTAGCGAGACCATCAACAGCCTGGTCTTCGCGCACGAACTGGGCCACAACTTCGGCGCCCCCCACGACGGCGAGGACGCCTGCGAGGACGAGACTTTCGACGGCATCATGGCCCCGAGCATCAACGGCACCGAGGAGTTCTCGCAGTGCAGTCTCACGGAAATGCAGGCGCGCGTCGACAACGCCTCCTGCCTGATCACCAATCCTGATGAAGGGCTGATCTTCGGCGACGCGTTCGAAGCCCTGCTGCCGTAGCCAGAGGCCGCGTCATTCCCTTCGCCGTGCCTGCCGGACACGCCGGCAACACCCTCCACCGCCCGATCGCAGGGTTTTCTTCGGGGCAGCCGCCGCGGCGCGCCGGGCCGCGAACTCAGGGTGGAAGACTGAACCGGATCGCTTCCGGCGCATCGGGCAAGCGCAAAGCTTGACTTTGACCGTGGAAACGGAAAAAATACGCGGCTCGCTTGTGGCTACGTAGCTCAGCCGGTTAGAGCACAGCACTCATAATGCTGGGGTCGGTGGTTCGAGTCCACCCGTAGCCACCACCTTATCCAGAATTGCCCGATACCCGGATTCGGGACTCGGGTGCCACCCGGAGCGGGCCCCACCGCTCGACCGATATGACCGGTCCGATCGCTTACCATTTCGCCCGCCAGACATTCGAAGCAGCACGTCGCACGGGCGGATCCGGCGATATCCATGGCCACGGCTTCGAAGCCCGTGTCATTGCCGCCGCCACGCAGCTTTCAGCGCCGTTTTCCGGGGCCGAAACCGATCATCTCGCCCAACTGTTGCACGCGCGCATCGCGCCGCTCGACTACACCCTGCTCGATCGACTTGTCGAGCAACCGCACGACGACGCCCTGGCGCGCTGGATCCTGCAGGGCCTGAACTTCGCCGCGGGTGCGGGCGCGACCGCCTTGCGCAGCGCGCCGGATCGCGGCGCCATCGTCAAGGGCGGCGCCGACGGCGGGCTGGTCTGGCTGACCCGCCGCTTCGAGGCGGCCCACCAACTGCCCAACGTGCCGGCCGGACACAAGTGCGGTCGAATGCACGGCCACGGCTTCGAGGTGGCGCTGTATGCCGCCGTGGACGAAGGCGTCGATGCCGGCCAAGGCCAGCGCGGCCTGGCCGAGGCCTGGCGGCCCCTGGGCAAGCGGCTGCACCTGACCTGCCTCAACGACCTGCCCGGCCTGGACAACCCGACCAGCGAAGTGCTGGCGCAGTGGATCTGGCAGGAACTGCAGGACAAGCTGCCGGGCCTGGCGGGCGTCACGGTGATGGAAACCGGCTCGGCCGGCTGCCACTTCGACGGGGCGCAGTGGCGTATCTGGACATCGATGACCTTCGACAGCGCCGTACGGCTGGCCGCCGCGCCGCAAGGCGACCGCCGCAGCGTGATCCACGGCCATACCTACACCACTCGGCTGCATCTATCCGGCGGCCTCGACGACGTACTGGGCTGGGTACACGACTACGGCGACGTCAAGCGGCGGTTCGACCCGGTGTTCCGGGCGCTTGATCACCGGCCGCTCTACGAGCAGCCGGGCCTGAACGACAACGACCCGGTCACGATCGCCCGCTGGATCGATCATGCGATCGCCGACGAGCTGCCCGGACTGAGCCGCATCGACGTACTCGAGACGCCCGGCTGCGGTGCGATCGTGCTGCGCGGCGACGATACGCGCGGGCTGCTGGTGCCGTGACCTACAGCGTCCACGAGATCTTCCACACGCTGCAGGGCGAGGGCCTCAACGCCGGCCGGCCGGCGGTGTTCCTGCGCTTTGCCGGCTGCAACCTGTGGTCGGGCCGCGAGCAGCATCGTCACCTGGCCATCTGCAAGTTCTGCGACACCGAATTCGTGGGCACGGGCGGGCCCGGCGGCGGCAAGTTTGCCGATGCCGCGGAGCTGGCCGCGGCCGTTTCCCGATGCTGGCCGCACGACACCGACGGGCCGCGACTGGTGGTGTGCACCGGCGGCGAGCCGCTGCTGCAGCTCGATTCGGCAGCCCTGGGCGCGCTGCACACCGCAGGCTTCGAGGTTGCCGTCGAGACCAACGGCACCATCGCTGCACCGACGGGCATCGACTGGCTGTGCGTCAGCCCCAAGGCCGGCGCCGAACTGGTTCAACGCACCGGTGACGAGCTCAAGCTGGTCTTCCCGCAGCCCGGCATCGGACCGGGTGAACTGGAGCATCTCGAGTTTCGCCACTTCCTGCTGCAGCCGATGGACGGCCCCGAGCTGGCGCGCAACACCCGGCAGGCGATCGACTACTGCATGCGCCACCCGCGCTGGCGCTTGAGCGTCCAGACGCACAAGCTTCTCGGCCTGCCCTGAGACGACGCACGAATGAACGCTGGGTCGTCGGGCGTATATGCTAAAGTGCAAATATTGCCGTCATCGCTGCTCCCGGGAACCCGATGCCTGTTACCCACTCGGCCTTTGACCTCAACCAGGTCCGGCGCCAATGCGCGCGTTGCGACCTTCGCGAGCTGTGCCTTCCCGCGGGCCTGGGCAGCGATGATGTCGACCGGGTCGATCAGATGGTTGCCGATCGCACCAGCCTGGCCGCAGGCGATACCCTCTACCATGCCGGATCGCCCTTTCGGGCGCTCTACGTCATCAAGACCGGCGCCCTGAAGACGCAGGTTGTCTCCGAAGGCGGCGAGCTCCAGGTTCTCGGCTTTCACCTGCCCGGCGAGATCATGGGCTTCGATGCGCTCGCCACGGAGCGCCACCAGTGCAGTGCCGAAGCGCTCGAAGCCTCGAGCGTGTGCCGCCTGCCCTATGTCGAGCTCGAACGGATCTGCTCGACGGTTCCCGGACTGCAGCGCCAGTTCATGCGCCTGGTCAGCCGTGAGATCGGCGACGATCACGATCACGTAGCCATGATGGGCCGCAGCCAGGCGATCAGTCAGCTGGCGCTGTTTCTGCACAGCCTGAGCAAGCGCCAGGAACGACTCGGACGCAGTCCCGACCAGCTGACGCTGAGCATGTCCCGCTCGGACCTGGCCAACTACCTCGGCCTGGTACTGGAAACCGTCAGCCGCCTGTTCGGCCGCCTGCAGGATATGGGCTTGATCGAAGTGCGCCGCAGAGAAATCAAGATTCTCGACATCGCCGGGCTCAAGCAACTCGGCGACAGTTGAACGCCCCGCCTCGATGCGGATCAACTACTTTTTCATAAGGCCTTCCGCCCACCGTCGGGGCGGTTTCCGGGTTCGGGGGTGCGCCACGCCGCGCGTCGTGGCTGGATCGTGGCCCGCGTAGGTCGCGGTCGCATCCGCGACGGACGACCTTTCAGGCTTGATCACATGTGGGCTACGCGTGTATGGATTCCCAACGTCGTCCGTCGGGGACACGCGTGGCCGGTCTCTTCGCAGGGGCTTTTCCGCTTCGCGAAGCCGCCCCTGCTCCGCTCCCTACGCTGCCCCGACCTGCCCGGCCGCAGGCAACTCGGCCGTTTCGATCATTCGAATTTCAATCATTCGTATTTGTAAGTCTCTTTACAGCCACCATTCCGATACGGCGTCGTCGGGACTGCCCTGGTAGGCCACCTGGGCCTGGAACAGCTCGGCCGTCGCCAGCGCGTCGGTAAAGGCATGATGCGGTGCGTACTCGGGCAGGTGATAGCGACGCCGGGCGTCGGCCAGACGAAGCGACACGCGCCTGCTCCGGAACCAGGTCGCGGGGTTGAGGGTGGTGCGCTGGCTGATCTGCTTTTCGATCGCCAGCGTATCGATGAGCGGGAACAGCAGCCCCTCGCCGAATCGACGCAGGAACCCCTGGTAGAGAAAACGCCGTTCGATGGCGTGGAAGTGCACCACGGCCACGCGCCCGGCGAGCGCGTGCAGCAGCTCGTCGACGATATCCTCGAGGTCCGGCGCATCGTCGATCTCCTCGTGCGTGATCTGGTGGATGGTGATGGAATGCTCATCGATCTCCCGGCGCGGCCGCACGACCCGGTAATAGCCGGCGGCGGGCCGGATACGCTCGAGCGTGAAGGGCACCATCCCGATACTGACGATGCCGTGTCGCTTCGGATCCAGCCCGGTCGTCTCGAGATCCAGCGCCACCAGCGGTAGCCGGGAAAGCGGCGTCTCGCCCGCCGGCACGCCGTGCTCGTAGTAGCGCCGAATCGCGTCCGTGCCGGTTTCACGGGCCAGCGCCCCGAAGCGCTGCGGCCAGTCGGTCGTTTGTGGCGGCTTGCGCCGGAAAGGAAGCATCGCTAACCCGCTCGAACGGGTCGATAGCGGAAACGGATGAACTTCTGGGCGTTGGACAACACCTTGAAGGCGTCCTTGAGGCTGCGGCGCTCGAAAGTCGAGAGCGTTTCCGGATCGATATTGTTGTTCGGCTCGCCGCCGCGCTCGGCGTCCCGCGCCTGATGGCGAGCGCGGACCATGGCGATGAATTCCAGCGAGTCGCGCAGGTCGGCGGCCATGCTGGCGGTGAGGTACCCGGCGGCCACGGTGTCCTCGAGCCGGCGAAACGAATTCTGCGCGGTCGAGCCCGCCGCCAGCGCGTGCACCCGGATGACGTCGGTCAGCGGGGCGGTGCCGCGGCGCTTGAGATTGATCGAATTCTCGTGGCGCCCGCCGTGTTCGAGCACGAAATCGCGAAAGAAGCCCAGCGGCGGCGTGCGGTTGTTGGCGTTG
>CAZSGS010000043.1:0-1103 GCA_964606365.1 uncultured Wenzhouxiangella sp.
GCTCGCGAACCCCGGCGAGCTGACCTTCTGGCACGCGATCTTCATGACGATGACGCTCGGCGTGGTCGCCTTCGGCGTCGAGCGGGGGCTGGAACGGGCGGTCAGCATCCTCATGCCGGTCCTGCTGGGGCTGCTGCTGATCCTGCTCGGCTACGGCATGAGCACCGGGCATTTCATCGAGGCGGTCGGCTTTCTGTTCAGCCCCGACTGGTCGCAGGTTTCCGGTGACATGGTCGTGACCGCGATGGGACAGGCGTTCTTCACCCTGAGCCTGGGCATGTGCGCGATCATGACCTACGGGGCCTACCTGCCCGCCGGCGTGAGCATTCCGCGCGTGGGCATCACCGTCGCCGCGGCCGATACCGCCGTGGCGCTGATTGCCGGGTTGGCCATCTTCCCGATCGTGATCTCCTTCGGCATCGACCCGGGCAGCGGCGGCGCGGGCCTGATCTTCACGTCCCTGCCGCTGGCTTTCAACGAAATGCCCTTCGGCATTCTCTACGGCATGATGTTTTTCCTGCTGCTGTCGGTGGCCGCCTGGACCAGTTCGATTTCGCTGCTCGAGCCGGCCACGGCCTACCTGGTCGAACGCAGCAACCTGGGCCGCAAGGCAGCCGCATTGGTGGTGGGTCTGCTCGCATGGCTGGCCGGTATGGCCTCGGTGTTTTCGTTCAACGTGTGGTCGCACGTCTCGATCGGCGGGCGCGACATCATGGGCGCCATCGAGCACGCGGCCAACAACATCATGATGCCACTCGGCGGCATGCTGATCGCGGTCTTCGCCGGCTGGGTGTTGTCGAGCAAGATCACCCACGAGGAACTCGACCGGAGGATGCCGGACTGGGCCTTCAGCGCCTGGCTGTGGCTGGTGCGCGTGGTCACGCCGGCGCTGATCCTGGTGGTGCTGGCGAGTCTCATGGGGTTCCTTTGAGGGCCTAAAGCGAACGGAGAGCCTCTCGCCATCGGCGGGGGGTGTGTTTCGAAATACGAAATTCGAAGCACCAAATCCGAAACAAGCACGAAGCACGAAATTCGAAACGAAAAACATCGGGCCGCCGCGTTTCGTGCTTCGAATTTCGGATTTGTTTCGGATTTCGATATTC
>CAZSGS010000043.1:1113-11797 GCA_964606365.1 uncultured Wenzhouxiangella sp.
GAAACAAATTCGAAGGTCGGAAATCCGAATGTTCGAAACGAACGAGGCTTGACCGATAGGGGCCAAGGTCAGCTCGGTCAGCTCTTCGGCTAAACCGGCTCTAGAAGCAAACCTGTTTGGGTTTTCGGAAATTCGGTCATTCGAGTTTGTTTCGGATTTGGTGCTTCGGATTTCGAATTTAATGAGCTGGAACCAAATGCTCTAGCCACGAAGCCACTCTCCCACCACTTCGGCCAACAATGGCGCCAGATCAATAACCGCCTCCGGTACATCGACACTGTTGGTACACACGATCCGGTCAATGCCGGCCGCGGCGAGCGTTTCGCGCGCTTGCTCGCCGAACAGTCCGTGAACGCCCACCACGACCGGAGCGTCGAATCCCGCGTGGATGAGCGCCCTGGCGGCCTCTGCCATCGTCGTCCCCGAGGAAATGATGTCGTCGACCAGCACCGGCGTGTGGCCGGCCAGATCCACGAGATCGGGCAGGTGCAGGGTCACTTCGCGGTCGCCGTGGCGCTTCTTGGTGAATACCCGCCAGGGCAGGTCACGCAGGCCCGCCACGGCCGAGACCCATTGTTCACTCTCGCCGTCGGGGCCGATCAGCACCGGGTCGTCGACTTCGGAGGCGATCCATTCGGCCAGAGCGGGGGCGGCCTCGACCACGCGCGATTGCAGCGAATAGAGTTCGTCGAGGCTGGCGTAGCGGTGCAGGTGCGGATCGACCGTCACCAGCCAGTCGAACCCGGCCGAGAGCCAGCGCGCGAAGGGCCTCGAGGTGACCGCCTCGCCGGGCTTGAAGCGCATGTCCTGGCGCATGTAAGGCAGGTAGGGGCAGACCAGGCCGACCCGACCCGCCCCCAGGTCCCGCGCCAGGTCGGCGACAAAGAGCAGGGGTGCGAGCCTGTCGTCGGGGTGATCGAGGCGGGCCACGACCAGGACGTCGCGTCCGGACGGATCGTCGTGCAGCCGCAGGTAGCTTTCACCGTCGGGAAAGCGGCGCCACTCGAGTTCGCCCCGCGACAGTTCGAGCCCCCGGGCCAGCGACGCCGCCAGGCCTTCAGCCCCGGGCATGCCAACGACGAGCCCGCGGGAGTGGCCGCTCATGCCGCCCTCCCGATCGCCACGATACCGTTGGTCTCGGCAAACTCGCGGGCGTAGTCGAGTTCACCACGCGTTTCGGCGTGGATGGTGTAGAGCGGCTGACCGGCTGCGACGCGGTCGCCGAGGCGCACGTGCATGTAGACGCCGGCGGCGGGAGCCCCCGGGGCGCCGGCCAGCTTGGCCACCTGGGCCAGGCGGCGATTGTCGAGGCGGCTGATGACGCCGGCGTGCCTGGACGGCATCGGATGGGTTTCGCTGGCCACCGGCGGGCGGCGCAGCCCGCCCTGCGCGCGGCAGATCGCTTCGAAGCGGGCCCGCGCCGCGCCGCTGGCGATCGTGTCCTCGGCCATCGCCGACCCCTGCCCGTCCCCGGCCACGCCGGCGAGCTCGAGCAACGCGCCGGCCAGCATGACGGCACGGTCGCGCAGATCGCGCGGCTGATCCTGTGCATTGGCCAGAACCGCCAGGATGTCATGGGCCTCGAGCGCGGGGCCGATACCCCGGCCGACCGGCTGGCTGCCGTCGGTAATCAGCACGCGAACCTTCATGCCGAATCGTTCACCGGTGACCCGGAGCCGGGCGGCAAGCCGCTCGGCATCGGCGCGCGAACGCACCTTGGCCGTCTCGCCCACCGGTACGTCGAGCACGAGGTGCGTCGAACCGGCGGCGACCTTCTTCGACAGCACCGAAGCGACCATCTGGCCTTCGGCGTCGATGTCCATCAGGCGCTCGACCCGGATCAGCTTGTCGTCGACCGGGCTCAGCTGCATCGCGCCGCCCCAGGCCATGCAGGCGCCCTGGGCCTCGATCACCGTTCGCAGCTCGTCGATGTCGAGGTCGACCCGGGTCATGGTCTCGACCGTATCGGCCGTGCCGGCCGGAGAGGTAATCGCCCTCGAAGAGGTCTTGGGCATCCACAGGCCGTGTTCCGCGACGATCGGAACCACCAGCGGGGTGGTGCGATTGCCGGGCAGGCCGCCGACGCAGTGCTTGTCGACGATGATCTCGCGCGACCATTCCAGGCGTTCCCCGGCATCGACCATGGCCGCGATCATGTCGCTGAGTTCATCGTCGTCCGGGTCGCGCGCGGCCATGCTGGTGAGAAACATCGCCAGGTGGACGTCGGCGTAGCGACCGGCTGCGATGTCGTTGATGGCGGCGTGCATCTGTCCGCGGTCGAGGCGGTTGCCGTAGACGCGTCCGCGCACGGCGCTGAGCGAGGCAATCGGCTGCGGATGGCTGATGTGGATCGAATCGCCCTCGGCCACGTCGAGATGCGCCCAGGCGGATTCCGACAGGCCGATCTCGTCGAGCCCGAGCCAGTCGGACTCGATCTGGTAGAGCGTGGCAATGATCGAGCGGCGACCGGACTTGAGGCGAACGCGGGCGTGGGCCGAAAACCCTTCTGAGCGGCAGACCGGGCAGTCGCGCCGGGTGACGACCACGAGTTCGTCGTGGGTGTCGAGGCCCAGCCGGCGGACGAGGAGGTCGTTGCCGCTGGCGTGATCGGCACGAGTGCTCATGCCAGTTCGTGTTCCGAGTCGTGGTCGGGTATCACGCAGTTCCAGCCCAGCTCCTCCTCGATGCGAAGCCGCAAGGCGTCCGAGGCATCGGGCTCGCCGTGAACGATGAAGGTCTTGCGCGGCGGTCGCTCGAAGCCGGAAAGCCAGCGCATGATCTCTCCGGCGTCGGCATGCGCCGAGAGCATGTCGAGGTTCTCAACGCGCGCGCGAATCGGCCAGTACTGGCCGTGGATCTTGACCGATTCCTCCCCGGCAACCATCCTGGCGCCGCGCGTACCGCCAGCCTGGTAGCCGGCGAAAAGGATGGTATTGCGGGCGTCCGTGGCATAGACCTTGAGGTGGTGGATGACCCGGCCACCGGTGGCCATGCCGCTGCCGGCGATGATGATCTTGGGGCTCATGTTGGTGTCGAGCGCCTTCGAGCCTTCGACGTCACGCACGTACTCGGGCAGGGCGCAGGCCGCCGCGGCCTCGTCCTTGCTCAGACGGTGGTCGCCGGGGTGGTCGGCGAACACCTGGGTGGCGTTGATGGCCAGCGGGCTGTCGAGATAGACGGGAAGCTTGGGGATGGCCCCGGACTGGATCAGCCGGTTGAGATGGTGCAGCAAAAGCTGGGTGCGGCCCACCGCGAAGGCCGGAATGATCACGCTGCCGCCGCGCGCGGCGGTCTCTGTGACGACCCGGGCGATCTCGGTTTCCGGGTCTTCGTGGTTGCGGTCCCGATTGCCGTAGGTCGACTCGACAACGAGGTAGTCGGCTTCGCGAACGGGCTCGGGGTCCGGCATCGTCGCGCTGTCGTAATTGCCCAGGTCGCCGCTGAAGACGATGCGGGTGCCATCAAGATCGACCTGCGCGGTCGCCGCCCCGGGTATGTGTCCGGCGTGCCGGAACAAGACCTCGACGTGATCGGTGCGATAGGGCTCGTCGAAGCGCACCGCACGAAAACGCGCAAGCGATTCTTCGGCTTCGGCCTTGGTGTAGAGGGGTTTGGCCGGCTGGTGCCGCGTCCAGCCGTGGCGGTTGGCCAGCTCGGCGTCCTTTTCCTGGATGAAGCCGCTGTCGGGCAGCAGGTAGCGGCACAGGTCGCGCGTGGCCGGCGTGGCCAGGATCTTGCCGGCGAAACCTTCCCGGCACAGCACCGGCAGCCAGCCGGAGTGATCGATATGCGCATGGGTCAGGATCACGTGCTTGATACGCGCGGCTTCGAGCGGCAGGGAGCGCCAGTTGCGCTCGCGCAGGTTCTTGTAGCCCTGGAACAAGCCGCAGTCCACCAGGTAGTGGGAGCGCTTGCAGCGCAGCAGGAACTTGGAGCCGGTGACGGTGCCCGCGGCACCCAGGAAGCGGATCGTTTTTTCAGCGCTACTGGCCATTGCCATGCCCTCGGGTTGTTCGGCAGATTTCGGCAAACTGATGCAGCAAGGCGTCGCCCGCCGGGCTGTCGGTCACGTTTTCGAGGATCGAGCGACTGTCGAAGCCTTCGCCTTCCAGAAGCGCCGCCCGGGCCTGCACATAGCATCGCATGATCGCGGCGTCGAATTCCGGGTGGAACTGCACGCCCCAGCAGCGTCGCCCGAACCGCAGGGCGTGGTGGGGGTCGCCTTCGGTGCGACCAATCACGCGGGCGGCATCCGGCGGCTCGATCACCGCCTCGAGGTGCGTCACGTGGACCGACGCGCGCGGGGCCAGCGCCCCAAGGAGGCGATCATCGGTCGACTCGATTTCGAACGTCCGGGTGCCCATGCGGCGGCCGTTGGGGTTGGGCCCGACCTTGCCGCCGAGCGCATGCGCCAGGAGTTGGTGGCCGTAGCACACGCCCAGCACGGGCAATCGGTCGTCGCGCACGAGCCGGCCCAGCCACTCGGCCGTCCGCTCGGACCAGTCGTGCCGATGGGAGACCATGGCCGGCGAGCCGGTGACGATGATGCCGGCGTACTCGTGCAGCGTGCGATCGTCCGGCACCGTCGGCGACTCGAGCACGTCGCGCGTTTCCATGCGGAATCGCCGGCCGGCCGGGGAGCGCGCGAACCAGTGGTCGAAGTCGCCGAAGCGCCGGCGGGCTTCGGCGAAGGCCGAGCCCGTCTTGATGATGAGGATGCTCGGTCGCGTCATGTCCGAATGGTATCGGCATCAATTCTCAGTGAGTGTTGCAGCCGCTGAACCGGTCGTCGTACAAGGCATCTCCCAGCGCGCGGGCGGCGTCAGGATGGTTCACGCGCAGAAGGAACATCCCGCGATTAATATCGGACACCAGCACCATGTCGTTGCCGAAGTATGGGAATACGCTCCAGGCACCATCGAAGTCGGTACCCTCGCCTTCCGGATGGGTATCGAACCAGGCTACCTCAGTGAGATCTGCCGTGGCGGGGTCATCGATGCGCAGAACCCGCAGCCCGCGCTTGTAATTTGCCTGGAAGACGTAGTCGCCTATGACGTACTGGTTGTGGTCAATCGACAGACCTTCGGCAATATATTCGGCCGGAGGAGGTGCGTCTTCTAGGGATTGGAGGTCAAAAATCAGCGTCCGGGTTCCCTTAAGGTTCTGTTGGGTTTCGTCAAGTTCATCGTCGGTAATGAAGTAGCGCTGGTCTTCGGTCAGCCACCCCTGGTGGGTGTAGGAATGGTCATAGGTGTGACGGCCCACCATGACCGGATCGGCCTTGTTGGTAACATCAACGACGGTCAGGCTGTCCTCGTTGCTAGCGACGCAGATTTCGCTGCACTGGTAGTCGGGATCGGGCCCGTGGTAGAGCACGCACTGAACATCATGCGTATACCCGTCCTCGTCGAAGCAGCCAGCGTACTCAGGATCTAGGGGATTGCTGATATCAACCATGTACAGGCCACCGGAGCAGGCTTCGCTGCCGACAAGGTAGGCGAAACCAGTATCCTGATTGATGGCGATGTTGTGTGCGCTGTTGAACTCAGTGAAGTGCGCATCGTGGTCGAACGTCTCCGGTTCGCCCGGTTCGATATCCAGCAGACGGGTCAGATCGAAGATCTGGATGCCGTGGCCGGAGACTGCGTCGGCGACGATGAAGGCGTGATCCTTGTAGGTCTTCAGGTCGGTCCAGACCGATGTTCCGACCCCATCCGGACGGGGTAAGTTTCCCAAGTAGACCGGGTTGGTGGGATCGGTCACTTCGGCGAAGGAAACCCCGTCGGAACGACCCATCAGCGCAAAGCGACGGCCGCTGTCGCGGTGCACCCAGCCCCAGTTGTCGGCGCCGCTGGCATCCTCACCATCGATCTCCGGCAACGGCAACCAGCCGGAGAGGTTGACATTGTGGCATTCGAACTCGTCGGCGTTGCCGCGGATGCAGGCGGCTGGACCGTCATAGTCGAAATCAATCGTGTCGCGCTGGTGCATGTGGTGCGCCATGCTCTCGAAATCGATATCGGGGTGCTGCTTGCCGAGGATCTCGGCGCGCTCGCTGGTGAAGCAGCCCAGCGCGAGCGCCGGGATGAAGACGAGGAGGACAGGCAGGGCGTTCCTTTTCATGCGCATGTTCGAATCCGATTGGTGTTGTTTTCGCACCCGCACCTTACATCGGGCGAGTGGCGGTCGCACCCCGCATCTTAAAGGATGCACGCCACCGTGCCCGGTTTCGGCCCGTTATACTTGCGGTTTCGCCCCACGGATATCGAATCGATCGTGTACTTTCAGGACTTCATCCGCACGCTGGACCGCTACTGGGCCGAGCAGGGTTGCGTGCTGACCGCCCCGCTCGACCTCGAAGTCGGCGCCGGCACCTTTCATCCGGCGACCTTCCTGCGCTCGATCGGCCCCGAGCCGTGGAACGCCGCCTACCTTCAACCGTGCCGCCGTCCCACCGACGGTCGCTACGGCGACAACCCCAATCGCCTGCAGCACTACTACCAGTACCAGGTGGTGATGAAACCCTCGCCGCTGAATATCCAGGAGCGCTACCTGGGCTCGCTCGATGCGGTGGGTATCGATCCGAAGGTACACGACATCCGCTTTGTCGAGGACAACTGGGAATCGCCCACGCTGGGCGCCTGGGGCCTGGGCTGGGAGGTTTGGCTCAACGGAATGGAAGTCACGCAGTTCACCTACTTCCAGCAGGCCGGTGGTCTGGTCTGCAAGCCGGTGATGGGTGAGATCACCTACGGCCTGGAACGCCTGGCGATGTACCTGCAGGGGGTCGACAGCGTCTACGACCTGGTCTGGGCGGACGGGCCCTTCGGCAAGGTGACCTACGGCGACGTCTATCACCAGAACGAAGTCGAGCAGTCGGCCTACAACTTCGAGCACGCCGATGTCGACAGCCTGTTCGGCTGGTTCGATACCTGCTACCGCGAGGCCGTGCGCCTGGTCGAAGCCGACCTGCCGCTGCCGGCCTACGACCAGGTGCTCAAGGCCTCGCACAGCTTCAACCTGCTCGACGCGCGCCAGGCCATTTCTGTGACCGAGCGCCAGCGCTACATCCTGCGCGTTCGCGATATTTCCCGGCGCGTGGCCGAGGCTTACCATGCCCGGCGCGAGGCGCTGGGCTTCCCCGGCCTGAAGACCCGTGAGGAGGCGACGGCATGAGCGCGGGCGCTGACCTGCTGATCGAGATCGGCTGCGAGGAGCTGCCGGCCGGGCAACTCGCCTCGCAGCTCGACCTGCTCGCCGAAGGACTGGGGGCTCGATTGCTCGATGCCGGCCTGATCGACGACGGCGCAGAGATCGTGCGCCTGGGCACCCCGCGACGGCTGGCCGTGCGCATTCCCGCGGTCAGGGCCCGGCAGGCCGACCAGGTACTCGAGCGCAAGGGGCCGGCCGACAAGGTGGCCCTCGACGACGACGGCCGCCCGACCAAGGCGGCGGAGGGCTTCGCGCGCAGCGTGGGCAAGTCGTTCGATGAGCTCGAGTGGCTGGAAAACGCGCAGGGCCGCTGGCTTTTCACGCGCGTCGAGCAGCCGGGGCGCACGCTGGCCGAGCTGCTGCCTGAAATGTTCGACGCAGTCATCCGCTCGATGGCCGGGGCGCGCTCCATGCGCTGGGCCGATCGCGAGGATCGCTTCCTGCGCCCCGTGCGCTGGCTGCTGGTGCTGCACGGAAGCGATGTGATCGCCCTGGATTATTTCGGGCTGCAGTCGGACCGCCAGACGCGCGGTCATCGCATCCACGCGCCGGGCTGGCACCGGGTGGAATCCGCCGCTGCCTACGAGGGTGTACTGGAGCAGGCGTCGGTCCTCGTCGATACGGCGCAAAGGCGGCGCCGAATCGTCGAACAGGCCAGGCACCTGGCCGCCGCGGCGAACCTCGAGGCGGTGCTCGACGACGACCTGGTCGAGGAAGTGGCCGGCCTGACCGAGTGGCCGGTGGCGGTCATGGGCCGATTCGACGAAAGCTTCCTGCAGGTGCCGGAAGAAGCCCTGATTTCTTCGCTCGAGCAGCACCAGAAGAGTTTCGCGCTGCGCGATGCCGAGGGCCGCCTCGCCCCGCGCTTTATCGCCGTGGCCAATATCGACAGCCTCGATCCCGATCTGATGACGCACGGTTTCGAACGCGTGATCCGCCCGCGTCTGGCCGACGCGCGGTTTTTCTGGGATCAGGATCGGCGCGAATCCCTGGCCGACAAGCGCGCGCGGCTCGACGCGATTCTGTTCCAGGAAAAGCTCGGCAGTATCGGCGACAAGGTCAGGCGGCTGGAGACGCTGGTCGAGACCACGGCGCCGGCGCTCGACGCGGGCGTCGATACAACGACCCGGGCCGCCCGCCTGTGCAAGTGCGACCTGGTGACCGAAATGGTGGGCGAGTTTCCCGAGCTGCAGGGCGTGATGGGCCGCTACTACGCGCTGGAAGACGGCGAGCCGAAGGCCGTGGCGGAGGCGATCGAAGGGCACTACCGGCCGAGACATGCCGGAGACGCCCTGGCGGCCGATCCCGCCGGGCGGGCGCTGGCGCTGGCCGATCGCCTCGACACCGTGCTGGGCGTGTTCGCGGCCGGGCAGAAGCCCAAGGGCGGCAAGGATCCGTTCGGGCTGCGCCGCGCGGCCCTGGGCATCGTCCGATTGCTGGGCGACTCCGGGACGACGCTGACCCTGCGCAAGGCGCTGGAGTCGACGGCTCGCGCGCTCGCGGGCCGCGTGACGGTCGACGCAGCCCTGATCGATGAAGTCGAGCAGTTCGTCTTCGAGCGGCTGCGTTCCTGGCTGGCCGAACAGGGGGTGGACACCAACACCGTACATGCCGTGGCGGCCGGTGATTCCGGTTCGGTGGCCGACTTCGCCGCCCGCGCCCGCGCCGTGCAGCGGTTCGCCGAGGACCCGGCCATGGCGTCCCTGGTCGCGGCCAACAAGCGCGCCAGCAACCTGCTCAAGCAGGCCGACCTCGACGTGAGCCACCGCGTCGATCGCAGCCGCCTGGCCGAGCCGGCCGAGAAGCAGCTCGCCGAGGCCATCGACAGGAGTGAACGCGAGCTCGAGCAGGCGATGGAACGGGCCGACTACCCGGGCGCGCTGTCGGTGCTGGCCGGATTGCGCGCACCGGTCGACGGCTTCTTCGACGAGGTGATGGTGATGTGCGAGGACGAGTCGCTCAGGCACAACCGCCTGGCCCTGCTGGGCCATCTGCGGGAAGTGTTCCTGCGCGTTGCCGACGTCGCCCGCCTGGGTCGTTGATGGGGAGCCAGCCTTCACCAGTACTGATTGAACGCGCGCTGCTGCTCAGCCGCGGCCAGAAGACGCCGGATGCCGCGCGCATCGAGCGGGTCGTGTCCTTCCAGCGACGCGGTCATCGCGTGCTGCTGGTTGCGCCGAAGCCGGCGAGCTGGCGTCCGACCCGCCGCAGCGTGGACCATGACCTGGCCCTCCAGCAGAAACTGCACCAGATGTTCTCGCGCGCGGGCGCCGAGCTCGACGGCGTGCTCTACCTGGGCACCGGACTGTTCAGCAAGCGGGGCCGGCAGAAGAACGAGTTCGAACAGACTGCGCGCCGATATGGGAGAAACGTCGGCGAAATTACCCTTATCGGCTCCGATCATGCGCTGTTGGAGGCAGCCGACCGCGTCGGCCTCCAGCTCCGCGTGATCGGCTCGACCCCGATTGCCAACATCCCCACCTTCGAAGACTTCAAAACGGCTTTAGCCAACGTCTCCTGACGGCTTCGTCATCGCTGCGCGTGAGACCCGTACCACCCGCAATGCAGGGTACGAGTCAGATATCGAGGTTGGACACCTGCAGGGCGTTGTCTTCGATGAAGGCGCGGCGGGGTTCGACTTCGTTGCCCATCAGGGTCGAGAAGACTTCGTCCGCGGCCACGGCGTCTTCGATGTTCACGCGCAGCAGGCGGCGGGTTTCGGGGTTGACCGTGGTGTCCCACAACTGCTCGGGGTTCATTTCACCCAGGCCCTTGAAGCGCTGGAAACTCCGGCCCTTGCGCGACTCCTCCATGAGCCAGTCGAAGGCTTCGGCAAAGCGCTTGATCGGGCGCGCATTGTTGCCGCGCTGCACGCGCGCGCCTTCCTCGAAGAGATCGTGAACGACCTCGCCGACGCGCGCAAGCTGTCGGTACTCGGGCGAGTTGAAGAACGAGGTATCCAGGACGGTATCCTGGACCACGCCCTGCGCGTAGCGCGAGATCGCGACACCACCGCCGCCGAGGCGCTTGATCGTCCAGGTCACGCCGGCGGGCGTCGTCTGCTCGAGGCGTGCCATCAGGCCTTCGGCCCAGGATTCGAAGTCTGAATCTTCTGAATATGGTTTAAAATCAACAAGTTGCTCTATGACGTCGGCGTCGTAGCGCAGCTTGAGCCGTTCCCCCACCAGGCGCGCCTGCTGGAAGTTCTTCAACAGCTCTCCGAGCGCGCCATCGTCGATCGCCGGCGCGGCTTCCGAGGGAAAGAGCCGCGCGCCGTCGAGGGCGCGTTCGAGCAGGTAGCGGTTCATTTCCGCCTCGTCCTTGAGGTACCACTCCTGCTTGCCCTGCTTGATCTTGTACAGCGGCGGCTGGGCAATGTAGATGTGGCCACGCTCGATGAGTTCGGGCATCTGCCGGTAGAAGAATGTCAGCAGCAGGGTGCGAATATGGGAGCCGTCGACGTCGGCGTCGG
>CAZSGS010000044.1:0-9315 GCA_964606365.1 uncultured Wenzhouxiangella sp.
AGGATCGTCTCGACGACAACGCCTTCGGCCTGTCGGGCGGTCAGCAGCAGCGCCTGGTGATCGCCCGGGCCATTGCCATCGAGCCGGAAGTGATCCTGCTTGACGAACCCTGCTCGGCGCTCGACCCGATTTCCACGGCCAAGGTCGAGGAGTTGATCATCGAGCTCAAGGAAAGGTATACCATCGTCATCGTGACCCATAACATGCAGCAGGCCGCGCGCGTTTCCGATTTCACCGCCTACATGTACATGGGCGAGATGGTCGAATTCGACGATACGGCCCGGCTGTTCACCAATCCGCGCCGCAAGGCTACCGAAGACTACATTACCGGCCGCTACGGGTAAGTCATGGACAAACTGCACCTCGACAAACATATTTCGCGCCAGTTCAACGAGGAGCTGGAGGCCCTGCGACAGCAGGTCATGAAAATGGGTGGCCTCGCCGAGGAAATGATCGGCGACGCGGTCAAGGCCCTGGTCGACGGCGACACCGAACTGGCCCAGAAGGTGATCGAGACGGATGACCGGGTCAACGACCTGGAGAAGTCCATCGACGAGCGCTGCATCATGATCCTGGCCCGGCGCCAGCCGACCGCCAGCGACCTGCGCCTGGTGGTGGCCATCATCAAGACCATCAACGATCTGGAACGAATCGGCGACGAGGCCGAGAAAGTTGCCCGCATGGCGATCAGCCTGGCCGAGGCGGAGCGTCCGCGCAACAACTACCGCGAGCTCGAGATCATGGGGTCGACGGTGCGCAGCATGCTGCACGACGCGCTGGACGGTTTCGTGCGCCTGGCGCCCGAAGTGGCCGTGCACCTGGTGCGCGAGGACGACAACGTCGACGCCGACTACGAAGCGGCGCTGCGCCAGTATCACACCTACCTGGTCGAGGAGCCGCGCCAGACCCGGCGAATTCTCGACGCCATCTGGGTGGCGCGCGCGATCGAGCGCATTGGCGACCACGCCAAGAACATCGGTGAGTACATTGTCTACCTGGTCGAGGGCAAGGACCTTCGCCACGCCACCCTGGCCGAGATGGAGCGCGAACTCGCCGACGACGGCGCTTCGCACTGACGCCCAAGGAACCTCTGAACAACTCTGCGCGCGGAGCGCGTCAACCCGGCTTTCTCAGGTTCTGAGAAGGCCGCATGCTGAACTGTGGTCACGCTCAAGTGATGGAGTTCAGCCATGCAGGCCACCTTCAGAATCCGCCAGGCCCGCCCGCGGGCCCACCGACGTGAATCGCTGCGCCAGCGCCTCCGGCAGATGGGCGCCGTGGCCGGCGAACTGCTGGCCCTCGCCAGCCTGACCGTGGCGCTCGCCGCCGGTTTGCTGGTCCTCACGGGGATGCCGGGGCAGGGCGCTATCTGGTAGCGGGGTGTTCTACGAGCCGTCGCAGCCGAGACCGGCCAATTCCGTCAGCCGTTCCAGCGGCAGGGCGCCGTGCTCGAAGCCGTCGCGAGACGGTTCGTACTCGAACAGGCCGGTTCGGCAGTTCAGCGTCAACTCGGCCCGTCCCCACGCACGCTCCTGTCGATCGTTCGGGTCGAAGTCGTCGCCGAAGACGGGGCCCCGAATAGTCAGCAGTTCCGGAAAGACGATCGGATCGGTGCTGCCCTCGCGGCTCAGCCCGATGATCCAGTAGGGCCGGCCGTCGGGATCGAAAGTGAACCATACCAGCATCATTTCATCCGGTGATATCCACTGGACGGTCAGGCCCTGTCCCGCCTGCGAGGGGTCGTACCAGGAGCCGCTCTGACTCGCCCGCCCGATCTCCTGGAGGCCGGCCGAAGGGTCGCAGGATGTGTTCCAGGCCGAGGTCAACGCCTGGAAATCCACGCTGCGGTGGAGGTCGTAAGCTTCGTATTCGTACCAGCCGCCGGCGCAGTCCGAGAAGACCATGCGGGCCGAACCCACCGTCTCCGTGTCGATGTCATCGGGGTCGAACTGGTCGCCGAAGCGCGCCCCGCTGGTCGCGATCAGCTCCGGGAACTCGATCCGGTTGCCCTCGATCTCGCCGTTGCCGACCAACCAGCGCGGCTCGCCGTCCTGGTCGAAGGTGAACCAGTAGGCCACGGCGCGATCCCCGGGGAGGATTTCCAGCATCCAGCCTTCGCCGTTGCGATCGGGGTTGAACCACATGGCCGTATGGCCGGCGCCGACCGGCGCGATCGATTCGCTGCTGCCCCGGGAGCGGGCATCGACGGCGAGCGTCTCGTCCGTGCCCCCGGTATCCGGGTGGCCGCTGTTCGAATCGTAGCCTCGCCAGGTGCCATCGACGAATCGAACGGGCGTGGCCGGGTTGGCGTCGAGTCGTGCGCCGGTCAGGTCGGTGGTCTCGACGGCAAGGGTCGCTTGATCGGTGGTCGCCTGCGCCAGCAGCGCGGCGTTGGCCTCGTTGTCTTCGACGCGCATGGGAAGGCTGAGCGTGTTCTCCCGGTAGCTCGGGCGTGCGCCGATCCAGTCTCCGGGCTCCCCGCTCCACTCGGCGTCGCCGATCGAAGCCTCCAGCGCCTGGTCGTCGATCATCCACTCGACCCGGGTCCGGAGCGACGTCTCGGGGCGTCCCGGGAAGGGCACGATCTCGCCCGCCCGGCGCCAGCGCATGGGCTTGCTGAATACCAGCCTCAGGCGGTATTCGCGACCGGGCTCCAGCGGACGAACGCCGCGCGCGACGAGTTGACGCCGGCCGTTCCCGGCCGCGCGCCAGCGCGCGCTCCAGTGGGTGAAACGACCGCTTTCATCGAGCAGGTCCGCGCGGACGATGCGCGGTGGTCCAGCCATGTGGTAAGCGATGGCCGCCATGGTCTCGGCCAGGTTCTCGCGCACCCGCGAGATCTCGCTCTCGGGCAGGATGAAGCCGTCGTGGCCGTTCGTGCCGAAGCCGCCGTACTCGGTGCCGCCCGAGTTGCCGGGCTCGATTTCCCAGGTGAGGGAAGGCACCTGGAACTCGTGTGCGAAGTACTCCGAGGTGGTACCGATACCGTTGTCCACATGCGACGGGTCGTTGACGTAGCGTTTCCTGCCGGGCAGGTCGGCGTGATGATTGGCCGCCATGTTCA
This sequence comes from uncultured Wenzhouxiangella sp., assembly GCA_964606365.1. Classification (GTDB taxonomy): domain Bacteria; phylum Pseudomonadota; class Gammaproteobacteria; order Xanthomonadales; family Wenzhouxiangellaceae; genus Wenzhouxiangella. The sequence continues at coordinate 3,065 of CAZSGS010000044.1, forward strand.
GTAGCCGGCGCTGAATGCCGTTGAGCCGCTGGTTGTCGGTCTCGACGCTGAAGAACACCTTGGTGTAGGAGTGCATGTCGGCATAGAAGCGCAGCTGCTCGGACGGCCCGAGTTCGGCGGCCCCGATCAATGCCTGCGTCTCCGGCTCGGAGGCCGGCGAGGCGCCGCGGTAGGTCAGGTCCTCGGATTCGCCGGTATCGGGCGGTCCCGGCCAGCCCGGTTCGTTATTGCGGTTGAGGTCGACGCCCGCCAGCCGGCCGTGGGCGGTGTTCAGATTCTCGTCGGCGCCGCGCAGGTTCTTGCGCCGCATGCGACCATCGCGTGGCGAATAATCGGGATGCCGGTTGTCGACGCCCAGCCAGTTGCTGCGCGGGTAACGCTGGGTCTGCAGGAAGCCGTCGACGTTGAGCACCGGGGTCACGACGATGCTGGTGTGGTCGAGAATGTAGTCGATCCAGTCGTCGTCGCCGCTGCGCTCGACCAGCAGTTCGAGCAGGCCGGTTACCACCTCCGGCGACTGCCACTCGCGGGCGTGGATGCCGCCGGTGAACTGTAGGGCGGCGCGGGGCATGCCCTCGAAGGTCAGGTCGCCACCACGGCCGACTCGATACGCCCAGATGTCGCGATGCTTGCGCGTGTGGCCGACGATCGCGGCGGTGATGAAATCGTGCCTCATCGCCAGGTCCTGGTGACGCGCGTGCAGCCCGGCGTGGGTCCTGAACCCGTCGAAGGGCAGGGGCGTATCGACCGGGATCGGCACCGGGTATCCGAGGCCCAGTTGGCCCGGACCTTCCGTCCAGTTCACGATCGACTGGGCCGAAAGCGATGGCGCTGCCGTCACAAGCAACACGGCGAGAAAGCGGCGGGCCGGGTTCATCGTCGCGCTCCGCGGTCAGGTTCGTTCATCTTCACCGCGTCCTCGAGTTCCGCCAGCAGCTCCAGGCGCATTCGGGCGTCTTCGCCCAGCGGTTGTTTCGTCGCCGCTTCCAGCCAGTCGGTGGTGTCCATCCGGGCGAGCTGGAGCGCCGCGGCAGCGCCCAGTTCGGTATCGCCGAGCAGGCTCACCAGGCGGCTGCCCCATTCGCGCCGCAGGGTTTCGTCCTTGGGCATGCTCGAGGTCAGCTCGCTCATCGCCCAGGCGGCCACGGCCTTGTCCGGATGAGCCACGGCCGCTTTCATCAACGCCCCGGCATCGGACGGCGCAAGAAACCGGCCCGCCCGGCGCAGCAGCGGGACCGCGTCGGTCCGAGAGGCGCTCGTCACCCATGTTTCCAGCCAGGCGACGTTGCCGCGAGCCAGTTCGATATCGGCCCTCGCCCTGCCGCAGCCGTCGAGAGTCGCGGCGCAATGCGAGGCCAGCGCCTCCAGGTCGTGGACGGGCAATCGGCCGATCGCGTAGCGCGCACCTCGAAACTGCGGACTGTTGGCGGGCAGCCGTCCCAGCAGTTCCGCGAGGGTGTCCGGGGAAAGAGGCGCGATGCCGGTGACATCGTCGTGACCGCGCCGCCAGGACCATTCGTTGGTCAGGCCCCGGGCCGCGCGGGCGACGTTGAAAAGGGCCACGCCGTGGTGGGTGCCTTCGGGGTGACCGGTGATGGCCAGCGGCGGTGCCTGGGCGAGCCAGTCCAGAACCGGCTGCGGCACCGTGGCCGGGGCAAAATCCCGCAGCTGCTCGACGTAGCGATGCAGCACCGCGTCGCGTTGGGCGGCGGGCATTGCCGTGTCGGCGCGTATCCTCGCCATGGCCGCGATCTGCTCCCGTGCGCTTGCGCCAGCCAGCGTGCGCTCGAGCAGCGCTTCGGCGGACCTTTCAACGGCGGGGGACGCGGCAATCTGGCGCGCGTGGGATTCGACCCACGCTGGCGCCTCGAGCCGCTGGGTCATGCCGGTGGCCGGGAACGTGAGCAGTAGACAGCTGGCCAGGGCCAGCCGGGCTATCGAGGCAGTCCGCATCCGCTGTGCCTGTGCCGGAACCGCTTTCAATATAGCAGCGTGGCGGCCGGCGATGCCAGTCCACGGGGCGGGGAACCACGGCGCGACGCGTCTCCCGCGCCGCGCCGCAAGGCTTACGCGGCCTGTTCGGACTTGCGCATCGGTCCATTGACCAGGGCGTCGCGGGTGGCCTCGACGATCAGGTCGACCTCGGCCGAGGTGATGCCGAACGGCGGTGTGTAGCGCAGGGAGTTGGCGCCGCCGTGGATCACGTTGATGCCGTGCATGCGCAGGTATTCCTCGGTGGAGTCGTCGCCGTAGGCCTTGTAGATGCTGCTGTCGAGCTCCACGGAAAACAGCAGGCCGGTGCCCTGCACGCGCGTGATGCGCCCGTCCAGCTCCTCGGCCAGCTTGCCGAACTTGTCCAGGAACTCCCGGCCCCGAACCACGATGTTCTCGCGCAGTTCGGGCGTGACCTGGCGCAACACGGTCGTGCCCACATCGAGCGCACGCGGGTTGGCGGTCATCGTGTTGCCGTAGACACCCTTTCGATACAGTCCGGCGGCCCTGTCGTTCATGGCCAGGACGGAAAGCGGATACTGGCCGGCGTTGAGCGCCTTGGAGTAGGTTTCGAGATCGGGCGCCTCGAGGCCTTCGAAGCCGGGGTAGTCGACCACCGACAGCACGCCCTGCGTGCGCAGGCCGGCCTGGATCGAATCCATCAGCAACAAGGTGCCGTGTTCTTTCGTCAGGCGACGGGCCTCGGCGTAGAACTCGGGCGTGACGGCCATGCCGGGATTGCCTTCGCCCATGACCGGCTCGAGGAACATCGCCTCGATGAAGATCTTGTTCTTGGCGGCCCAGTCGAAGACTTGCTGCAGGTGCTCGACATTGTTGGGCTCGACCGTGATCAATGTGTCCTCGTCGCGGTAGGAGGCGAGGTGCTGCGTGTAGGTCTTGCGCGTGGAGTCGGAGAATCGCGCCGGGCGATCGGTGCGGCCGTGGAAGCTGCCCGAAAGCGAGAGGCGGTGCAACTTGTAGCCGGCCTTCGGCCCGCCCGGATCGGTCATGTGCTTGGCGTTGATGTCGCAGATGCGACCGGCCACGGTAACCGCCTCGGAGCCGGAGTTCATGCACAGGAAGCGGTGGAAGGGGCAACCTTCCTCGCGGCGGTTGCCGATCTCGGCGGTCAGGGCATCGAAAAACCGCTGGTGCGAGAAGCTCGGCGTCATGATGTTGGCCATCACGTGGGGCTGGTTCATCGCCGCCAGTACCGCCTCGGGTGCGTGCCCCAGCCCGAGCATGCCGTAGCCGCCGGAGTCGTGCAGCACGGCGCCCTTGGCGGTGATGATCCAGGGGCCTCTGGCGGCCAGCGCCACGAAGGGATTGACGCAGTCATCGGCGTAGAAGTTGACGTAACCCGCCTGCAGGGCCGCTCGCTGCTCGGCCTCGTCGAGTCCGATCAGGTCGGGATAGGCCTCGCGCCAGCATTCGAGCACGCCCAGCGCATCGTCCACGGCCTGGGGCAGGCGGGGATCGCTCTCGGCGAAGCGTTCGATGACGTCGTCGGACAGGCCGGGGGTCAGCGGTTTTCCGCCGATCTTGCGCAGGGTGTCGAGTTTGCTGATGATGCTCACGCGCGTCTCCTTGGGAATCGGGTTGTATCGCAGCGGACTAAACCGGGTATTGTAGCAAGCGGCGGCTGAAAAGGCTGGCACCGGCAAGTTTCAGGACGCCGGAGACTCGATGACGATCCGGCGCCCGCCACCGGCACGGTCGTCGATGCGCACGTGCCAGTCCGCGGGCGGCAGCCAGCCCTTGCCCCGTTCGGGCCATTCGACCAGCAGCAGGCTGCCCTCGCTCACCAGGTCTTCGAGGCCGAGGTAGGCGATTTCCTCGCCGTGGCCCAGGCGATAGAGATCGAGATGATGGATCTCGCGCCCGCCGATCGAGTAGCTCTCGATCAGGCCGTAGCTGGGGCTCTTGACGCGGCCTTCGAATCCGAGCGCGCGCAGCAGGCCGCGCACCAGCGTGGTCTTGCCCGCGCCCAGGTCGCCGGACAAATACACGATGCCGCCGGCGCCGAACATGTTCGCCAGTTCGGGCCCAAGCGCCAGCGTCGCGGACTCGTCGCGCGCGACGAACTCGACCCCCGCGGTCACGCCGGCAAGACGCCGGCGAGCGCTTTGATGAGGTCGCCGGCGAGGATCTGTCGTCGGCCGCGGGCGGCCCGGTCGCCGGCCAGGGCATGGGCCAGCACGCCGCAGCAGGCGGCCTCGTAGGGTTTGAGGCCCTGGCCGAGCAGCGAGGCGACGATACCCGTGAGGGCGTCGCCCATGCCGGCCGAGGCCATGGCCGGGTTGCCGTATGCGCAGACGGCCGCGGCGGCCCCCGGACCGGCGACGAGGCTGCCGTGGCCCTTGAGGATCACTACCGCGTCGAATCGCTCGGCCAGCGCCGCCGCAGCCGCAAAGCGATCGGCCTGGATCTCGGCGATACCGGTATCGAGCAGGCGCGCCGCTTCTCCCGGGTGAGGCGTGAGGATCCAGTTGCCGCGCCGCGTCGGCCGGGCGGCCAGCAGGTTGAGTCCGTCGGCATCGACCACGAGCGCGCAGTCTTGTTCGACCGAGCGGTTCCACAAGGCTTGCGCCCAGTCGTCGCGGCCCAGGCCCGGACCCAGCGCGAGCACATCGGCGCTTTCGATCAGGGGTTCGAAGTCTTCGAGGGTCTCCACGCCGCTGCTCATCAGCTCCGGCTGCAGGGCCGGCGCCAGGGTCGCGTGGGCTGCGCGCGTGGCCAGGGTGACCAGGCCGCTGCCGGTGCGTAGCGCCGCGCGCCCGGCCAGCACGGGCGCGCCGGCCATGCCGTGGTTGCCGCCGACGATCAGCAGCCGGCCGAGATCGCCCTTGTGGGTATCGGCCGGCCGGGCGGGGAGCGCGGCGTGCAGGCGGCCGGCTTGCAGCAGGGTCGCGTCGGCATCGATCGCCGCGTGGGTCGCTGCGGGTGTATCGAGCGCGTCGAACAGAACGGCACCGCACCAGCGACCGGCCTGGCCGGTGTAGAGACCGCGCTTGCGTCCGATGAAGGTGACGGTGGCGTCGGCGCGCGTACAGCGGCCCAGGGGGATTCCCGTATCGGCGTCGAGGCCCGAGGGCACGTCGACGGACAGAACGGGCCGGCCGGTGTCGTTGATACGGTCGATCAACCGGGCGTAATCATCGCGCACCGGCCGGTCGAGACCGGTGCCGAGCAGGGCGTCGACGACGACGTCGCCGCGCAGTCGCTCGTCGGGACTTTCGGCCATGCCCCCTGCGGCGAGCCAGTCGTTGGCCGCCTGCGCGGCCGTGCCCGAGAGCTGGTCCGGGGCCTTCATGGCGATCAGTTGAACCGCCAGCCCGCTCTCCCGCGCCAGGCGGGCCATGACGTAGCCGTCGCCGCCGTTGTTGCCCCCGCCGCAGCAGATACTCACCGTTCGTGCCTCCGGCCAGCGCCCGCGCAGGATCTCGAAGGCGCGCCGACCGGCGCGGCGCATCAGGTCGTAACCGTCGATGCCGTGGTTTTCGATGGCCAGGCGGTCGAGTTCGCGTACCGAGGCGGCACGGTAGAGCGGTACGGTGGGATAATGCGGTGCATGAGTCATGGCCGCGATTATAGGCAAGGCGAGCTCGATGCCGGGGCGCTGGTCGAAAAGATTCGCCGGTGGGGCCGCGAATTCGGCTTTGCCGAGGTGGGTATCGCCGATACCGAACTGTCCGGCTACGAACAGCGCCTCGATGCCTGGCTGGACGACGGTCGCCACGGCGAGATGGACTGGATGGCCGCCCACGGTCGCAAGCGCAGCCGCCCGGCGCTGCTCCACCCCGACACCCGTTCGGTGATCGTCACGCGCATGGACTACCTGCCCGAGTCGGCGCGGCCGGTCGAGGCGCTGCTCGAGCAGCCCGATCGTGCGGTGGTCTCGCGCTATGCGCTGGGGCGCGACTACCACAAGCTCATTCGCAAGCGTCTGAAGAAGCTGGCCGATCGCATCGAGCGCGAGATCGGGCCGATCGGCTACCGCGTCTTTACCGATTCGGCACCCGTGATGGAAAAGCCGCTGGCCGAGAAGGCTGGCCTGGGCTGGATCGGCAAGCACACACTACTGCTCAACCGTCATGCCGGGTCGTGGTTTTTCCTCGGCGAGATCTATACCGATCTGGAGCTGCCGCCGGACAAGCCGGTGAGCCAGCATTGCGGCAGCTGCCGGCGCTGCATCGACGTTTGTCCCACGCAGGCCATTACCGCGCCCTACCAGCTCGACGCCCGGCGCTGCATTTCCT
>CAZSGS010000044.1:9325-11752 GCA_964606365.1 uncultured Wenzhouxiangella sp.
AAGAGTTGCGGCCCCTGATGGGCAACCGGGTGTTCGGTTGCGACGATTGCCAGATGGTCTGCCCCTGGAATCGCTACGCCCAGTACACCGGAGAAGCGGATTTCGCGCCGCGCAAGGACCTCGATGCCGGCGACCTGGTCGCGCTTTTCGGCTGGGACGAGGCGACCTTTCTCGAGCGCACCGAGGGCAACCCCATCCGTCGCACCGGCTACGAGTGCTGGCTGAGAAACCTGGCCGTGGCGCTGGGGAATGCGCCGACTTCAGGGCGCGTGATCGCGGCGCTCGAAGCCCGTCGCGATCATGCCTCCGAACTGGTGCGCGAGCACGTCGCGTGGGCGCTCGCCAGGCATCGGTCGGACTGATTCAGGACCGAATCCGGTTCTTCAAATCGTGCAGGAAAGCCTCGATGCGCGCGGCATTGGCGCCGACGTCGCTGCGACCCACGCGCGACTTCGAGCGCATGTCCACGGACGTGCCTTCGTCGTCCCCGCGCAGGCGGATGACCACATCGTCCTTGAAGCCGAACCAGAACGTCGTGGCGGTGGCTTCGATTCGGCCTTGCGACTCGTTCGCTTCCACGATCTCCCAGCCCCGGGCCCGCGCCGTCTCGACGGCATGCTCGAAAACGATGGCGGGCCAGGCATCGACCTGAAGGGTCTTGATGTCCGGGTAGGCTTCGCGCTGCTGCTCGGCGGTGTCCTCGCCGGGATACTCGACCGGATTGGGTGCGTCCTCGCGCAATGGCGCGATGGCCACGAATTCCGGCGGGTCAGCGGTGTCGGTGGTGATGTCGTGGATCGGCGGCACCGAACGCGCCTTCTGGACCTGCAGGTACGGCACGGCCGCCGTCGCCAGGCCGATCACCGCGGCCGCGACGAGCACGCCGGCGCCACCGCGGCGCGTGGCCGGAATCAGCAGCAGGAGAATGCCGAGCACCCCGGCGGCAGCGCCCCCGAAAAGCGCCCAGCGCATGAGCGTGAAGCCGAAACGGAAGTCCCACCATGCCATCCGCGTGCCGGGACCGGCCAGCAGAAGCATTGCGACGGCCGCGACGGCGACGAGAAGGACGACGATGCGCAGTGCTTTCATGGCTGTATCTCCCCAGGGCATGGGCCGGAAGGCTCCGGCCGAGTGAATTGAACGGTATCATACCGCCCGGAAACGCCATGCCCCGTCAATTGGACAGCCCGATGCCCATAGCGCGGCCCGACAACCCGACCCAGGAGAACGCGTGGACTGGCTGCAGACACTGTTGATCGCCCTCATCCAGGGTTTGACCGAATTCCTGCCCGTCTCCAGCCAGGCGCACTTGGTGCTCTATTCCTGGGTGACCGGCAGCGACTACCAGGGACTGGACTTCGACATCATCCTGCACGCGGGCTCATTGCTCGCCGTGGTGTGGTTTTTCCGCAGGGAAGTGCAGGCGATGGCGCGTTCCTGGCTGGCGTCGCTGGCAGGGGGGCGCGCCGATGCCGATTCGCGCCTTGCCTGGTGGATCATCATCGGCACCCTGCCGGCGGTGGTCTTCGGCTTCCTGCTCAAGGATCTGGCCGAGAACGAGTTGCGCGCGATCTGGATCATGGCCACTTCGCTGATCGTCTTCGGCCTGCTGCTGGGCTGGGCGGATTGGCGCGGCCGGCGTGATCGCGACGAACACCAACTCGGGCTCAGGGCTGTCCTGGTGATCGGCTTCTCCCAGGTTCTGGCCCTGATTCCCGGCACTTCGCGTTCGGGCATCACCATTACTGCCGCGCTGTTCATGGGGCTGACCCGCGAGGCGGCCTCGCGCTTTTCCTTCCTGCTGTCGATCCCGGTGATCGCCGGCGCCACGGTGCTGGGCCTGCGCGACCTCTCGACTGCCGAGCTGACCACGCCCTGGGGCCTGCTGCTGCTGGGTTTCGCCGTCTCGGCGATCAGCACCTACGTCTGCATCCACTACTTCCTGGCGTTCATCAAGCGTATCGGCATGCAGCCTTTCGTGATCTACCGCATCGCGCTTGGCGGTTTGCTTCTGGCCTACGTCCTGCTCTGATCGTTCCGGTCAGTCGTCTCCGACCTTCTTGATTCGGTAAAGCCAGTCCAATGCCTCGCGAGGCGTCAGGTCGTCGGGGTCGATATCCTCGAGCATCTCGCGCAGGGGATCGTCCGGCGATTCCTGCGCGCGTGTCGGCGCGCTGAACAGGCCGAGCTGCGGCGTGCTCGCCGCGGCGGCTTCGTTCTCCAGGCGGTCGAGGTGTTTCCTCGCCTGGGCGATGACGGGCTTGGGCACGCCGGCCAGGCGGGCGACCTGCAGGCCGTAGCTCTGGCTCGCCGGGCCTTCCCGGACCGAATGCAGGAAGACGATCTCGTCGCCGTGCTCGCGCGCGTCGAGGTGGACGTTGGCGATGCCCTCGTGGTCCTCGGCCAGGCGCGTGAGCTCGAAGTAGT
>CAZSGS010000045.1:0-11715 GCA_964606365.1 uncultured Wenzhouxiangella sp.
GCAGATTCAGATCAAGGAAGTGAAGTTCCGCCCCGGAACCGATGACCATGACTACGACGTCAAGATGCGCAACCTGCGCCGGTTCATCGATGAGGGTGACCGGGTCAAGGTGACGCTTCGCTTCCGTGGTCGCGAAATGGCCCACCAGGAGCTCGGTCTCGAGATCCTGCAGCGGGTCGAAAAGGACATGGCCGAAGAAACGGTCGTGGAGCAGCGTCCGCGTATGGAAGGTCGCCAGATGGTCATGATGCTGGCGCCGAAAAAGACTTCCTGAAAACGCGTAGGCTGAACGAACCGACAGCAAGTGCTGTCGGATAGAACTCGCCGGAATGCAGCTCGTACAAGCGTCGCCCGGACGGCCCGGGGACCGCTGCACGATGGTAAAAAAACAGGAGATACGACAATGCCGAAGATGAAGAGCAATCGGGGCGCGGCCAAGCGCTTCCGGGCTACGGGCAGCGGGCGCATCAAGCGCAAGCGCGCCTACCACAGCCATATCCTCACCAAGAAGGACACCAAGCGCAAGCGGCGCCTGCGTGCTTCTACCCTGGTCAACCGCGCGGAAGAGAAAGCCGTGCGCCAAATGCTGCCGAAGCTGTAAGGGAGAGCGATCATGGCAAGAGTCAAGCGTGGAGTAGTCGCCCGTCGTCGTCACCGCAAGGTGCTCAGTCGGGCCAAGGGTTATTACGGCGCTCGCCGCAAGGTCTATCGCGTCGCCAAGCAGGCCGTCATCAAGGCCGGCCAGTACAGCTACCGCGACCGTCGGCAGCGCAAGCGTGATTTCCGCAGCCTGTGGATCCAGCGCATCAACGCCGCGGCGCGCGAGCACGGCCTGTCCTACAGCCGTTTCATCAACGGCCTGAAGCAGGCCGAGGTCGCCATCGACCGCAAGGTTCTGGCCGACCTGGCTGTCAACGACAAGGCCGCCTTCAAGGCGCTGGCCGAGAAAGCTCAGTCCAGCCTGGGCTGAGCATGGAGACGCCGGCATCGCAGGACCTGCTCGAGGACGCCCTCGAGCAGGTGGCACAGGCCGATAGTGAACGAACCCTGGACGAGGTCCGGGTTCGTTTCCTGGGCAAGAAGGGGGCACTGACCGCACAGCTCAAGACCCTGGGGCAGCTGCCGGCCGAGGCGCGTCGGGAGGCGGGCCAGGCGATCAACCGTGCCAAGCAGACGCTCGAGCGGGCCATCGCCGAGCGCGGCGAGCTACTCGCGCGCGAGCGCCTGAACGCGCAGCTGGCCGAGGAAACCCTCGACGTGACCCTGCCGGGACGCGCCGTCGAGCCCGGAAGCATCCACCCAGTCAGTCGCGCACTGGATCGCCTGCTCGACATCTTCCAGCGACTGGGCTTCGAGGTGGCGACCGGCCCGGAAGTCGAAGACGATTACCATAATTTCGAGGCGCTGAATTTTCCGCCGCACCATCCGGCCAGAACGATGCACGATACGTTTTACCTGCCCGATGGTCGCCTCCTGCGTACGCATACCTCGACGGTGCAGATCCGCGTGATGAAAGAGCGCGGCGCGCCCGTACGCATCGTCGCGCCCGGCCGCGTTTTTCGTTCCGATTCGGACCAGACGCACACCCCGCAGTTCCACCAGGTCGAAGGCCTGCTCGTCGATCGGGACGTGACCTTCGCCGACCTCAAAGGCATGCTGGCCGATTTCGTCAACGCGTTTTTCGAGGAAGATCTCGAGGTTCGCCTGCGCCCGTCCTACTTTCCGTTCACCGAGCCCTCCGCCGAACTGGACGTGCGCTGGCGCAACGCCGATGGCAGCGCCGGCGACTGGCTGGAAGTGCTCGGATGCGGCATGGTGCATCCCAATGTCCTCGCCAATTGCGGCATTGATTCCGAGGAATACACCGGCTACGCCTTCGGTCTGGGTGTCGAGCGCTTCGCCATGCTGCGCTATCGCGTCGACGACCTGCGCCTGTTTTTCGACAACGACCTGCGCTTCTTGCGCCAGTTTCGGTAATCAGGGAGGCGAAGAGAACCCGTCATGAAGATCAGTCATCGCTGGCTCGGCGAATGGGTGGATTCCGGCCTGGACGCCGCCGGGATTGCCGAACGTTTCACCCTCGCCGGGCTGGAAGTCGACGCCATCGAGTCCGTTGCACCGCCGCTTGACGGCGTGGTCGTCGGCGAGATTCTTTCCGTTGAACCCCACCCCGATGCCGATCGTCTGCGGGTCTGCAAGGTCGGCGGCGACAGCGAGGAACGCACGATCGTCTGCGGCGCGCCCAACGCCCGCAAGGGGCTGAAGGCGCCGCTGGCCACGCTGGGCACGGTGCTGCCGGGCGGCATGAAGATCAAGCCGGCGAAGCTGCGCGGCGTTGGTTCAGAAGGCATGCTCTGTTCCGAACCGGAACTGGGGCTGGGCGAGGAAGCCGGCGGCCTGATGGCCTTGCCCGCCGATGCGCCGGTGGGCGAGGCACTGAGCACCTACCTGGGCCTGGATGACCATGTGATCGAAATCGACCTGACGCCGAACCGTGCCGATTGCCTGTCGGTGCGCGGCCTGGCGCGCGAGCTCTCCGCGATTACCGGCCGGGCGGTGCAGGAACCGCGGATCGATGAAGTGGCCGCCGAAAGCGGTCGGCGTGTCGAGATCGCTCTCGATAGCCCGGCGGACTGCCCGTGCTACGTCGGGCGGGTTATCGAGGGCATCGACGCGGCGGCCGCCACGCCGCTGTGGATGGTCGAGCGCCTGCGTCGCTCGGGAATTCGCAGCCTCGGCCCCATCGTCGACGTCACCAACTACGTCCTGCTGGAACTGGGCCAGCCCATGCATGCCTTCGATCTCGACCGGATCGCGGGCGGAATTCGGGTTCGCCGTGCCCTCGAGGGCGACAAGCTCGCGTTGCTCGACGGTCAGGAGGTCGAGCCCGACGAAGACATGCTGCTGATCTCCGATCACGAGCGGCCGCTGGCCATCGCCGGCGTCATGGGCGGACTCGATTCGGCCGTGGGTGAGGAGACTCGCGATATCCTGCTCGAGTCGGCCTGGTTCAATCCGGCGACCATCAGTGGCCGGGCGCGCCGTCTGGGATTGTCCACGGAGTCGGCGCATCGCTTCGAGCGCGGTGTCGATCCCGCGCTTCAGCGCCTGGCCGTCGAGCGTGCGACGCGGCTGATCGTCGACATTGCCGGCGGTCGTCCCGGAGCGGTCGTCGAGGCCGTGGATCCCGCTCACCTGCCCGCCGCCTCGCGCGTTGAGCTGCGCATCGACCGTCTCAATCGGCTGCTGGGTGCGAATCTCGACGCCGCTGAGGTCGAGACCATTCTCGGGCGCCTGGGCATGCAGGTCAGCCACCGCGAGGGCGGTTTCGAAGTGGTGGCGCCGACCGCCCGCCGCGATATCGATATCGAGGCCGACCTGATCGAGGAGGTGGCGCGCATCCACGGCTATGATCGCCTGCCGACGCGCCACCCCGGTGGTGAAATCGTGGTCAAGGCGCCTCGGGAAAAGCGTACCGGCGAGCGCTCGCACCGGCAGCAGCTGGCCGCCCGGGGCTTCCAGGAAGTCATCACCTGGAGTTTCGTCAGCCAGTCTGAGCTCGATGCCCTCTCGATGGGCGAGGGCGCGCAGCCACTGGCCAATGCGCTCAGCCGCGAAATGGCGGTGCTGCGAACCAGCCTCCTGCCGGGTTTGTTGAGCGTTGCCGGCCGCAACCTGCGGCGCCAGAGTCGCTCATTCCGGCTGTTCGAGACGGGGCACTGCTTCGTCAATCGCGCCGCCGGTTTCGACGAGTCCTGGCGCCTCGGTCTCCTGATGACGGGCGATGCCCGGCCCGAGCACTTCAGCGGTCGAGCGCGCAGCGTCGACTATTTCGATCTCAAGGGTGAAGTCGAGCATCTGTTGGCGTTCAACGCCATCGACGGCCAGGTGTCGTTCGAACGCGCGGCGCTGCCGTGGCTGCACCCCGGCCGGGCGGCCCGGCTGCTGATCGACGGCGAACAGGCCGGTTGGCTGGGTCAGTTGCACCCGGGCCTGGGCGAAGGCCTCGAGCTCGACCAGGCCGTTTTCGTGGGCGAGTTCGACGGCGAGCGCATCACACCGAGACGACTGCCGCAACACCGCGACAGCGGTCGCTTCCCGGCCGTGCGCCGGGATATCGCCATCGTCGTGTCGGACGACTATCCGGCGGCGAGTCTGCTCGACGCTGTACGTGAAACCGCCGGCGGGCTGCTCGAGAACTGCGTGGTTTTCGATCAGTATCGCGGTGAGGGGATTGAAAGTGGCTGCAGAAGCCTCGCTATTGGCTTGATTTTGCGCGATGTTTCGCGCACCCTTAAGGATCGTGAGGTCGAGGCGCTGGTTCAGACAGTGCTGGCCGATCTTGAAAACCGCTTCGGCGCCAAATTGAGAGGTTAAAAAGGGGATGTCCTTGACCAAAGCTGACCTGGCTTCCGCTCTGTTCGACGAGGTGGGTCTCAACAAGCGCGAAGCCAAGGAGTTCGTGGACTTCTGGTTCGAAACCATTCGCCAGGCACTCGAGGATGGCGATCACGTCAAGTTGTCGGGTTTCGGCAACTTCCAGCTGCGCGACAAGAACCAGCGCCCGGGGCGCAATCCCAAGACCGGCGAGGAAATTCCGATCTCCGCGCGTCGTGTGGTGACCTTCAAGCCCGGCCAGAAACTGCGAGCGAGAGTAGAGGCGTATGCTGGATCCGCGGAGTAACCAGGAACTTCCGCCGATCCCGGCGAAGCGCTACTTCACCATCGGTGAAGTCAGTGACCTGTGTGCGGTCAAGCCGCACGTGCTTCGCTACTGGGAGCAGGAGTTTCCGCAACTCAAGCCGGTCAAGCGCCGCGGCAACCGCCGGTACTACCAGCGCCACGATGTTCTGATGGTGCGCCAGATCCGCAGTCTGTTGCACGAGCAGGGCTTCACCATCCAGGGGGCGCGCCAGCGCCTGGAGGGCGACACCGCCCAGAACGACGTCTCGCGCAGCCAGCAACTGGTCAAACAGATGCGCGTGGAGCTCGAGGAGATCCTGCACGTCCTCCGCCGCTGAGCTGTGCACTGTGTTCCGGGTGGTCCCGGCCTTTCGAATCGTCACCTGTCGCAAACCCGTTCATTTCGGGGTAAAATGCCGTTTTTAACCCCAAGCAAGTTTCGGTCGGAGCGTAGCGCAGCCTGGTAGCGCACCACAATGGGGTTGTGGGGGTCGGGAGTTCGAATCTCCCCGCTCCGACCATTTTCTCCTTCCCCGCGCCTTCTGCGGCAGCGTCCTGCTTCACGGGTTTTTCATTGCGAATGGCGTTCAATACAGCCTCGCAATACAATCGTCCCCAGCAATTCAGGGCGTCTATTGACCCAAACGCAGCAGAGAGCCTTCTATGAAAAAACGAAGCCAAGTCTCGAACATGCCGGATATCGCCACCCATGCCACGGCCCAGGTAGCCGGCAAGCTGGACTGGGTGGGCATGAACAGCATCGAAGTGCCCATCGTGCTGGACTCGACCGACGGTCGGCATATGCAGACCACGGCGCACATCAGCGCGTTCGTGGACCTCGAGCGTCCGGAAAAGCGCGGGATTCACATGTCGCGGCTGTATCTGCACCTCGATCAGGCCCTGGCCGAGCATGCCGTCACGCCAGCGCTGCTGCGCCATCTGCTGCGCGATTTTCTGGCTTCGCACGACGATCTGAGTTCTCGCGCCATGGTGCGGCTGGATTTCGACTACATGTTGCGTCGCCAGTCGCTGGTCAGCGACAACAGCGGCTGGAAACGCTACCCGATCAGCCTGATCGCCGGCTTGCACGAGCGGGAATTCGAAATCGAAATGGCGCTCCAGATTGCCTATTCGAGCACCTGCCCCTGTTCCGCAGCGCTGGCGCGACAGTTGATCCAGGAACAGTTCCGCAAGGACTTCGGCGCCGAGGGTTCGGTCGACGCCTCGGCCGTGCTGGACTGGCTGGGCAGCGAAGAGGGCATCCTCGCCACGCCGCACAGCCAGCGTAGCGCCGCCGATATTCGGCTGCAGCTGGCGCCGAGCTTCGAGGCTTTTCCTTTCGTGGAGATGATCGATGCCGTCGAAGGCGCCCTGAAGACACCCGTCCAGGCCGCGGTCAAGCGCGAGGACGAGCAGGCGTTTGCGTTACTGAACGGCCAGAACCTGATGTTCTGCGAGGATGCGGCCCGACGCCTGCAGACCGCGCTCGAATCGCAGAGCAGGGTGATCGACTTCTGGGCGCGTTGCCGCCACTTCGAGAGCCTGCACCCGCACAACGCCGTGGCGATCGTGACCAAGGGCGTCGATGGCGGCTACAAGCCGATCGACGGCCAGCCCTCCGGCTGGCGCCACGATTAGTCGGCGCTCAACCCGACCTGCAGGTCGGGCAGGGCGATGCCGAGGCTGCCGGAGCCCGGCTCGGCCCAGGCTTCGGCGATGACTTCGCCCGAGTCTCGATCGGTTACCGTCAGGCGCATCAGGCTTTGTCCATCGCCGTTGTCCATTCGGTAGTAGTTGAGCGCGAGGGCGAGCCCGAAATCCATGTCGGCGGCGTCCAGCGGTACGTCGCGATCGCCGGTGCGCAGCGTGAAGTCGCGCGCGACGCGCCACTCGCCGCCTTCGAGGATGCCCAGCCAGCCGTTGAACGCCCGGGCCGGCAGAAACTCGACGATCTGGTCGTCGCTTCGCGGTTGGTTGGACTGCAGATCGATCAGGCGGTCGCCAATGGTAATGCCGCGGCCGTTGAACGCGAACTCCTTGAGCAGCCCGATCTCGCTGTCGCCGTCACTGAAACGGCAGTCCCCGGGTGTCGTTTCGCCCACCAGCCCCTGGCGGGTGACATGAAAGCGCATGGGGCAGCTTCTGCGCACGCTTCCCGCTGAATCGAGCAACGCGAACCGACCGGTCAGGCGGCTGTCGATGTCGGTCGGTTCGAGTTCAAGGCCGTAGTAGCGGGGTTGGTCGTCGCCTTCCGCCGTCTGGATCAGTGACAGGGCCAGGTTGCCGTCTCGGTCGGCATCGCGCTCCTCCACCAGGAGCGTTCGGGTCGTGTCGTCCCCCGACTGCACGCTGACATACTCCCCGGGCATCCGAGCCGCGATCTGTTGCAGGGCGGAGGTGGGGCGCTCCCGCGACGGCGCTGTGCGGGGCTCGTTGACCGCGCAGGCGGCAAGCAGCAGCGTGGCGAACCCCGCAGAGAGCCACGATCCGACGACCGAACGGCCGGGTTCAGGGTGCATCTGCATGCGGGTTCCGGCTCCAGTCCAGCAAAAGGGCAGGGTCGATGCGCACATCACCCAGGTTCATCCGCCAGTCCAGATGAGGTCCGGTCGCGCGTCCCGTCTCACCCACTTCGGCTACGTGCTGCCCGCGATCGACGTGCTCGCCGACCTCGACATCGATGGTTTCGAGATGAAGGAAGGCCGACACCAGCCCGTGGCCGTGATCGATGAAAAGCGTGCCGCCGGAAAAATACATGTCCGGATGGGCCAGGGTCACGATGCCCGCTGCCGGTGCGCGAACGGACGTGCCCGTGGGGGCGGCGATATCGATGCCCCAATGCGGGTTTCGGGGCTCGCCGTTGAGAATGCGCTGGCTGCCGTAAACGCCCGTGATCGGACCGGTCAGCGGCCAGTCGAAGCCGCCGGACCAGTCGCTTCGCTCGTCGCGGCGCTGGCGTGCTTCAGCGGCATGGCGAGCGTCTTCGCGAATGCGTTCCAGAACTGATTCGGGCGGCGTAACCTGGTCTTGCGGCAGGCCATCGATGCGCTGGATTTCGAAGTCCCGTGGAGCGGGCTCGAGTCGACGTTCGGTTGGCGTGCCCGAAGGCGGCACCACTTCAACCCGGGTCGGTTCGGTCTGCTCGCGGGCAAAGGCAACCAGAAACCGTCCCTGGTCATCGACCATGACGGGATCGCCGTCGACCCTGACCGCACTGCCCTCGGGCGCGTGGCCGATCATCAGCCCGCCCTGGACGAGTTGCCCGTCGAACTCCAGCTCGTTCTCGTCGTCGGCGGCGAAGACGGCCAGGTTCAACATGAGCCCGAGACCACAGGCCAGTGCGCGTGAAATGCATTGCTCAGGCATTGCCGTCTCCGCGAATCGTCAGGGTCTGGCCCGGCCGCAGTATGGCGCCTTCATTCAGCCCGTTCCACTGCATCAGCTCCCGGACGGATATGTCGTGGCGTCGGGCGATGGTCCACAGGGAATCGCCGCGGCGAACGGTGTAGTCGCGTGTCCGGGAAGCGCCGGGACGGGACATGTTGACGAGAATCCGGTCGCCGGGGCGAATCAGGTCGTTGCCACCGAGACCATTCCATCGCTTGAGGTCGTCGACGCCGACGCCGTAGCGGCGGGCGATGACCCACAGGCTCTCGCCCGGTCGAACCTGGTGCTGAAAGCGCTTGGTCGGCAGAAGCCGCTGCTGCAGGCGCTCGAGCTGGGCGTAGCGATCGGCGTGGGGTGAATCTTCCGGCGTACGCCCGTTGTCGGCCAGGCGCAGTGTCTGGCCGGCGCGGAGAAAACTGCCCGACAGCCCGTTGGCCTCCCGAAGTTGTCGCGTCGTGGTGTTGTGGCGCCGGGCGAGCTGCGACAGCGTGTCGCCGGGGCGAACGCGGATTTCGCGCCACACGATCATGTCTTCGGCGTCGAGCTCTTCGAGCAGCCCGCGAATCCGGTCGGCGCGGCCGGCGGGCACCATCAGGTGGTGTGGGCCGCCGGGCGGGGTGAGGTGACCGTTGAGCCCCGGGTTGATGGCGACCAGCTCGACGATATCGAGATCGGCCGCGGCCGACAGCGCGACGATGTCGACGGGCCCCTGCAGTTCGATGCGGGTGATTCGCGGGCGGTTGTCCCAGACCGGGATTTCGAATTCGAAACGGGCGGGGTCCTGGAACAGGCAGCCCAGGCCGTTGAGCTTGGGGACGTAGCCGAGGGTTTCCTGCGGCAGGCCCAGTGCGTGCCACTCGGTTGCCTGGCCCCGTCGGCGGTTGCGCTCGACCGCTCGATGCACGCGACCCTGGCCGCCATTGTAGGCGGCAAGCGCGAGATTCCAGTCGCCGAACTTGTTGTACAGGTATTCGAGGTAATCGAGGGCGCCCCGTGTGGCGGCCCAGACGTCACGCCTGCCGTCGTAGAAATCATTGATCTCGATACCACGTTCGCGCGCCGTCGAACTGAGGAACTGCCACGTGCCGGCGGCCCTGCCGTGAGAATAGGCGAAGGGGTCGTAGGCCGACTCGACGATCGGCAGCAGGGCGAGTTCGCCGGGCAACTGGCGACGTTCCAGTTCGCCGGCGATATCGTAGAGCCAGGGGCGGGCCCGGTCGAGGACGCGCTGCATGTAGTCATCGTGGCCGGCATACCAGCGCGCCCATTGTTCGGACCGGCTGTCGGCCGGGCATTCGGCGAATTCGAATCGCTCGGTCACGCGCGCCCACAGGTGGGGTGGACGCGGCGGCCGCGGTTCGCGATCGAGCTGGTTGCCCAGGTGGCGCGTCGCCTCTTGCACCGCCGAAAAGGGGTCGGGCAGGTCCGCAGGGTTGCGCTGCTCGACGGCGTCTACCTCCGGTCGTTCGGTCTGGGTGGTAGCGCAAGCGGTCGCGAGCACAACCAGCGTTGCCGCGGCCAGGCTTTTCAGCCGCGGGCGCGTTCGGGCTCCGGGCGAGACGGAACGTGGATGAAGTGATATTCGCATGAATGCTTTCGGGCTCGTTCAGCCGGCAATTATGCCGTGATGTTGGTCGAGGTCAAATGTTCGACCGTCGCGCACAGCGGCATCCGATGCCGGGCGGGGCGGGTACAATGTGAAGCATGACTAAACAATCTTCGCATATCTCGCGCGAGCGGATTCTCGCAGTCCTGGAGGAGGCGGGTCGACCCGTCACGCGTCGCCAGTTGTCACACCAGTTCGGGCTCGACAAGCCGCAGTCCGACGAACTACTCAGACCCATCCTGATGGATATGGTTGCAAAGGGCGAGCTGGTCAAGAACCGGCGCGCCGCCTACGGCCTGCCTTCGCAAATGGATCTCGTCTCCGGTCGCATCAGCGCGCATCCCGATGGCTACGGATTCGTCGTGGTCGATGGCGACGGGGACGATCTCTACCTGGCGCCGAAGCAGATGCGGCAGGTGTTCAACGGCGATCGGGTACTGGCCGCCGTCACCGCGGTCGATCGGCGCGGCCGCAAGGAGGGCGCCATCGTCGAAGTGCTCGAGCGCGCCCATACCCAGGTCGCCGGCCGGCTGCTGGTCGAATCGGGCGTTGCCGTGGTGGTGCCCGACGATCCGCGTCTGACGCAGGATATCCTGGTTCCGACCGAACATGTCGGCAAGGCCAGGCCCGGCCAGGTGGTGGTGGTGCGAATCGAGAAGCCCCCGACGCTCAAGCGCGGCGCGGTTGGCGAGATCATCGCCGTGTTGGGGCACGCCGACGAACCGGGCATCGCCACCGATATTGCCGTCTACAGCCACCAGCTCCCGCTGGAATTCCCCGAAGAAGTGATCCGCGAGGCGGAAGGCTTCGGTAGCGAGGTCAATCCGGATACGGCGGCGGCCCGCCTCGATCTGCGCGATCTGCCCCTGGTGACCGTCGACGGCGCCGACGCGCGCGATCTCGACGACGCGATCTTCGCCGAACCGCAGGGGGACGGCTACCGCGTCCTGGTGGCCATCGCCGACGTCGCCGAGTACGTCCGGCCCGGAAGCTCGCTCGACGACGAGGCCGAAAAGCGCGGCACCTCGGTGTATTTTCCCGACCGGGTCATTCCGATGCTGCCCGAATCCCTGTCGAACGGGCTGTGTTCGCTCAATCCCGACGTCGACCGGCTGTGCACGGTTTGCGAAATGCGCGTCGACGCCAAGGGCAAGGTGACCTCCAGCCGTTTCCACGAAGGCGTGATGCGTTCACACGCGCGGCTGACCTACGACCAGGTGCGACGCATCATGGAAGCCGGCGACCCGGAACTGGTCGAGCGCTTCGGGCACGTACTGGGCAATCTTCAGGCGCTCTACGATGTCTATCGCCTCTTCTTCCGTCGCCGGGAACGTCGCGGCGCGCTCGATTTCGATTCGCAGCAGGCCTACTTCGAATTCGATACGCAAGGGCGCGTCGCCAACATCCGGCTGCAGCAGCGTCACGATGCGCACCGGCTGATCGAGGAGTTGATGGTGGCGGCCAACGTCGAGGCGGCCAGGTTCGTCGGCCGCGGCAAGCTGCCGCTGCTCTACCGCGTGCACGAGCCGCCGCCGGCCGAGAAACTCGAGGGGCTCGAAGAGTTCCTGCGGGTCAACGGTATTCAGGTGCGCTGGTCGGAGCAACCGGAGCCGCAGCAGTTCGCGGCCATCCAGCACAAGGTGGCCGGTCAGGTCAACGAATCCCTCGTCAACGCCCAACTCCTGCGCAGCCTCAGCATGGCGGTCTACCAGCCGGAGAACAAGGGCCATTTCGGTCTGGGGCTGGAACACTACGCGCATTTCACTTCCCCGATTCGCCGCTATCCCGATCTGCTTCTCCATAGAGCGATCAAGCACCTTTGCCGCGAGCGCATGCGCGAGGATTTCCACTATGGTTTCTCGCGCATGGAAGAACTCGGTCGCCACTGCTCCTGGACCGAGCGCCGGGCCGAGGACGCGTCTCGCGACGTCGAGGAACGACTCAAGTGCCAGTTCATGCAGCGCCACGTGGGCGATGAGTTCGATGGCATCATATCCGGCGTGACGAGTTTCGGTTTGTTCGTCGAGTTGGACGGTCTG
>CAZSGS010000046.1:0-915 GCA_964606365.1 uncultured Wenzhouxiangella sp.
ACAAGGGTCAAACTTCCCCTCGATTGGGGTAAAATAAGGGTCAACTAAGATGAAGGGATGATATTAAAATGCTATCACCATGAAATCGATACATATCCGCGACATCGAGCCCGAAGTGCTGGCGGCGCTGAAACGACTGGCGCAGAGTCATCATCGTTCGCTGCAGGGCGAACTGCGCGCCATTCTCGAACGCGAGGCGCGACTGGCGCCGAAAGCGGCAAACGACGAGTTCAGCCTGCATACCGTCGCGTCCGGCACCACCGGCACCTGGTCCAGGGACGACATTTATGACGATCAGGGTCGGTGACCGGGTCTTTCTGGACACCAACGTCCTGCTTTGCGCCAGCGATACAAGCCGCAAGCAGCATGCCGATGCCCTGGCGCTGATTTCCGGCGCGGCAGCCGGCGGCATTCAACTCTTCGTCAGTGGTCAGGTCCTGCGTGAATACCTGATCGTGGCCACCCGACCGATCAGGCAAAACGGACTCGGCATGTCACCCGAAGAAGGGTTGGGCAACGTCGAGCTGATCAAGAACCGAACCGGCCTGGCGGAAGAGGGCCGCGACGTCAGCGAGCAATTGGGGCAGCTGGTAAGCAGACATGGCTTGCGCGGCAAGCGCATCCACGACGCCGGCATCGCCGCTACCATGGCCTGTGCCGGCATCGAGATCCTGGTCAGCGAGAACCGCGGCGACTTCGAGGGCATCGAATCAATCCGGATTCTGGATATTGCCCGGACCGCGAGCGAAGTTCTACCCTCCTGAGAGGTTCAGCGACGCAACGATCGTGCATCAAGCGGTGTGGCTCTCTCGGCCATGCCCGACCGGCACCTCGTCTGCGCGCGAAAAGGCACAGGTCGGGAACTGCGGGCGCAGACGTCTGTCAGACCCGCCTTCGTCTGAGACAATCGGCGTC
>CAZSGS010000046.1:925-11617 GCA_964606365.1 uncultured Wenzhouxiangella sp.
AGTATCGTTTCCATCACAACCCTGCTGTTCGGCATCGGCCTGATGCTGGCCGGCAACGGTCTCATCGGCACGCTACTCGGCGTTCGCGGCGGCGTGGAGGGGTTTTCCAGCACCGTGCTCGGCATGGTCATGGCCGGGTACTTCAGCGGTTTCGTGGCCGGCACCTTCGTCGTTCCACGGATGATCCGCAGCGCCGGCCATATCCGCACTTTCGCCGCCCTGGCCTCGGTCTGCTCGGTCACCGTGCTGCTGCTTGGGCTCTACCCCACGCCCCTGCTGTGGTTCACCGCTCGCGCGCTCGCCGGCGTGTGCATCGTCGGCATCTACATCGTCATCGAGAGCTGGCTCAACGCGCAGACCACGAACGAGCAGCGCGGCCACATCTTCTCGGCCTACATGACGACCACGCTGGTCGGTCTGGGTGTCGGGCAGCTGCTGCTGCTTGCCGGCGACATCACCAACCTGCAGCTGTTCGCGCTCGCTTCGGTGCTGATGTCGATCGGCCTGGTGCCGGTGGCGCTGACCAGGGTTCCCGAACCACCGATCATGGAGGCCCATCGCCTGGGCCTGCGCAAGCTCTACGAGGCCTCGCCGCTGGGCGTGGTCGGCGCCCTTTTCTCGGGTGTCGGCACGGGGGCCTTCTGGGGCCTGGCGCCGGTCATGGCCGCCGGAATCGGCCTGGACCCGGCGGGCATTTCCGGCTTCATGAGCCTGAGCATCCTCGGCGGGGCGCTCGTGATGTGGCCCATCGGCCTGCTCTCCGACCGCCTGGACCGGCGCAAGGTGCTGGCCTGGGTCTGCCTGATCACCGCCGTCGCCGCCCTCGGCGCCCTGTGGCTGATCGACTGGGATTCACGCCTGATCCTGTTGGCCGGTTTTCTCTACGGGGCAACGGCGTTCAGCATGTACTCGCTTTCAGCCTCGCACACCAACGACCATATCGAGGCCGAGCACATGCTCGAGGCCACCTCCAGCCTGCAATTGCTCTACGGCGTCGGCGCCATCGTCGGCCCGCTGAGCGCCGGTTTCTTGATGCAGCGATTCGGCCCGACCGCCCTGCTCGCCTTCATGGGCGTCTCCGCGCTGGTACCGGCCGGCTTCGCCCGCTGGCGCATGTGGATCCGTCCCCCGGTGCCGCTGGGCGAACAGGGCGACTGGGTGCCCCAGTTCGCCACCTCGCCGGCGGTACTGGAAATGCATCCGGAGGCCGATGAAGAAGAAGATGAGGAACAACCCAACGGAACGGAGTCGCCGCCGACTGCGGCCGCATCGCCGGCCGACGATTCTCGCTAACGCCTGAGTAGGTCGGGCCTGACAAATTGAAGATGTCATTTTGAATTTGTCAGCAGTTGCCGTATGATTTCGGTCAATGAGCCGTACAACCCTGTAAGACATGACTATCGAAACTACCAAACTGACCATCCGGATCCCCGTGCAGGACGCCGTGTTTGCGAAAAAGTACGCACGCGAGCACGGAATCACGGTTACCGAGGTCATTGATCGTTATCTGCGGCAGATGCGAGAGCTGGAGAACTATCGGCCGTCAACTGCGCTCGAGGCCGTTACTGGGCTGCTGCCGCCAGAAATCAATGCCGAGAAGGAGTTTCGTGACCATCGGATGCAAAAGCATCAGGCATGATCCTGATCGACCTCAACGTACTGCTGGATGTCCTCCAGCAGCGCCAACCCTACTTTCAGGCCTCGTCAGCCTTGATCGATCGAGCACTTGCCGACAACAAGTCAGCATGTATCCCAGCCCATGCCGTTACAACAATTCACTACCTGGTGGCTAAATACGGCAATCGACAATCAGCCAACCGTGCAGTCGATTGGCTCCTGACGCACTTTCAGGTCGCAGCAGTAACCTCCAATGAGCTGGTACGGGCACGCGCACTCGACTGGCCAGACTTCGAAGATGCCGTGGTTGCTGCGGCCGCCGAGGCCGAGAACTGCAGCGCCATCATCACGCGCAACGTGTCGGACTTCCGGAATTCGCCCGTACCGGCAAGGACGCCGGAAGAATACCTGCTGATTGTCCGTTGAAGCGGCCGCAGGCTGCGCCTGCCCGTAGGTCGGGGTCGCATCCCCGACGGACGAGAATTCGAACTTGTTCACGCATCGCTACGCGTGTACCAACCATCTACGTCGTCCGTCGGGGATGCGACCCCGACCTACGCCGGCACGATCAGCTCAACGTGGAAGTGGCCGTCTTCGCGCCGCGTGCGCAAGCGCGCGCCTTCCTCCCAGGCGAGGGCCAGACGCTGGCGGATATTGTCCAAGGCCATGCGGTTGCTTTCCGCCGGCCGGGCCGAATCACCGGGCACCGGGTTGACGATTTCGAAGCGCAGACGATGGCGGCCGGTACGCTCACCGCGAATCGTCACGCACCCACCCTCGGGCAGCCGCGCAATGCCGTGTACGATCGCGTTCTCCACCAGCGGCTGGATCAGCAGCGCCGGAAGCTCCAGTTCCAGCGGCAGGTCCTCGGCCAGTTCCCACTCGACGACCAGGCGGGCACCGAAGCGCAGCGACTCAAGCCGCAGGTAGCCCCGCACCAGGTCGAGCTCCTCGGCAAGCGAATGCCGCGCGCCCGACTTGAATCCCGAGCGCAACAGATCCGACAAGTCGAGCGTGGCCTGCTCGGCCTCGTCGGGCTTGTCGTGCACCAGGCTGGCGATGGTATTGAGCGCGTTGAACAGAAAATGCGGCCGAATACTGGCCTGCAGGGCATCCAGCCGCGCCCGCGCCTCGGCAGCGACCTGCTGCTTCCAACGCTGCTGCAGCACCAGGTAGCGGACCAGTGCCAGGGAGGCAAGCAGGCTGATGAGGGTATTGCGAAGCACGAACCACGGTCCGTAATCCGATTCAGCCGATGGAAGAAAAACGACGACAACCAAGCTGGCCCCGACACACACCACGGGCACAACGAAAAAGACAATCCAGCCCATGGCCCGCGCATGCCAGCGGGTCGAGAGCCGTCTGAAACCACAGATCAGTGCCGCCGAGACCAGAACGATCCACAGAACGAACAACACGGACAAACCGAAATCGAACCAGAAAGCGCCGGGCCCCGCCGCGGTCGCCAGCGCAAAGACGAGCGCGACGACGATGCCGACGAGCACGAGCAAGAACAGGCTATAGGGCGTACAAAGGTCCGGCAGTTCGGCCGGCGCCAGGGATGAACCCGGCCTCGCACGTTCGGATCGCACTCGAGAGACACCTTGGCAGCAGTCGACGCGCCGACCTTAGCAGAGGCAGAACGCCTCCGCCATGTCGGCGGAAACGCCTTGCCAAACAGATCAGCCGGCGCGTTCGTCTACCAGCAGTCGTCGACGCCGCCCGAGCCACTGACGTCGCGCGCGCCGTTGTGCTCCAGAATGAAATTCGCGCATTCGGTATCGCGCGAGGCCTGTGAGCCTTGCGGAACGGCGGTCAGCTCGAACGTGGCCTGATCAATATCCTGCTCATCGGCCGTCATCTGGTACTTTCCGGTTTCCGACTCGACCGGAAAACTCACGTTGCACTCATCTGAATCGTAGGCGCTGTAGCGCGTGTAGCAGCGCTCGAGTGCCTGTGCGGTCTGCATCAAGATGGTCTTCGCTTCCGCCCTGTTGCTGCGGACCACTTGATCGGTATACGCCGGGATCGCGATGGCCGCGACGATGGCCAAGATGGTCACCGCAATCAGTAGCTCGATGAGCGTAAAGCCTGTTGAGCGCCTGTTAATCATCGCTCAACCCCGAGAATGAACAAGTCGGGAGTCCCGTTGCCGAACCGTTCAGCCATTGCATCAACGACGTACCGTATACGAGTCCCAACGTCGATTTGACTAACATCCAGGTTTGGGTCAACCAATTTCTCATAGGTCGCGCTATCCAGAATCGTCTTCAATGCCTGATCCCGGTTTTCAGCCAACCGGTATTCTCGCCCTCCAAGCACAACGATACTGTTTGCCGAGTCAATGCGACTGACGACCGCAACACGTTCTTCGCTCATGCCGTCGGCGATTGGCTCATCCGCCATGGCAAAACTGAAGAGCAGCATGCCAACCACTGCCAACACAAAACCGCTGTTCACCAGATGACGTCCAATCATTCCTGCTCTCCATTCAACACGTTACTGAATCTCCCGCCACACTTGGCGCCCTTCGCAAATCTGACCCAGCGAAAGGAACTCACCCCCCTCGAACAAGGGCGGGATCCCGATCTCCGAACACCACCCTTCGGGATCTCCATCCGTCGGATCAGGCGCCGGCGGATAGTCCGGATCGCCAGGATCGCCTGGATTGGGATTGCCCGGGAAAGGAATGTCGCCGATGCTCGGCCCACCAACAGGGGGCTTGATCGCGATTGGCGGCGAGATGGGCGCCCCGGAACCAATCTCGATTGAACGCCCGCCCCCGGTAAGGGAGTTAAGAAGGTAGGTTCTCTGGATGCCACCGGGTGTACACGGATCGTCCACGGGCTCGAAGGTCGAGAAGTTGACGCGACCGGCGAATCCGAGCTGAGGCTTGACCAGAACCTTCTCGCCTCGATCTTCGCCGACCCGGAGATCAACAAACCAGCCGCCAACACCATCGGCTCCGCCTTGTAGTGTTCGCTGAGGCGGCTCATCACCCACTGAGGGGCTTGCCTGCATGTTCACTTCCGATAGCTCGTTTTCGGAAACTTCGTCATTCCTGTCTCGAATGCCGTAAAAGCGTTCGACCGAAGTATCCACCTTGTCGCTCCCTTCGATGAACTTGCCGGTGCCATAGTAGACCATCAGACCACCAGATGGATGCGCAGCCAGGCTGGGACTGGAGGTGATCGGACGATCACCCTCGAACAACCCGTCTTCGAAAGCCAGCGAGCCCTCGCTATCCTCGAAATCGAATCGCCACATCGTCCCTTCGAGATCACCCGCGTATACGCGTCGGATATGGGTACGTTCCACCGGATCGCGCCAACCCGAAACGCCGGAGAGTCCGTTTGCTCCGCTGTCCCCGGCGGCAATCTTCTGCAGGATTTCGCCGTCGGCCAGATCAACCACGAACAGATAAGCCTTATCGTCCTGTGAATTATATCCGTTGCCGAAAATTGTCACCCAAGTCCCATCTTCGAGGCGGGTGATCAGGGGCTCACCGTAAGTAAACCCGATATCGGGATCATCTTCCGCAGTCAACTCCCACAATACGTCGTCCTCAGAAAAGTTCTTCGGATCGGTAACATCGAGCGCGTAAACGCCGCGACCACCGGCCCCGAGGGTGCCGACAAGATAGGTGCCCCAATCCGATCCAAGCTTGGCGTCGCCAACCGCTACCTGGCCATCAACATAAAACTTGTGGTTGTATTCGGGATCAGCCAGGCGCCAAAGGTTGTGATGAACCGCCGAGGGCACGAAGGCAAAGTACTCTTCAAGATTCCGAGCATCGAAAGCGTGCAACATCCCGTCGTTTCCGCCCACAAAGACTGTATCCTCGCGATCGTATTGGCAAGAACCCTCTTCCGGACAGTCACGAGGATCATTCTTGTCCTCGCCAACGTAATCAAGGTAATCATCGTCAACCCGGCCCCAGCCTTCGTTGCCGGCACCCGAAAATACTGGGCGGGAATTCACGATATCACCAAGCATGGAGCTACGTGCCCTGAATTCGCCTTCACCCTCATTCTCGTCATCGCCCCGAATATAGTTAACGATGTTTCCGAGTGTCCAGAGGTCATTATCTGGCACATTACCCTCAAGGTCTAAACGATCCGAAATCGCCGTGAGCGAGCTTGGCTGAAAGCTAATCCCTTCTCCTTCGGCTTCACCATCTTCGGGTGCAAAGGTAAATATCCTTCGAGCAGCGTGCCCCATGCTCTCAAGCTCCTCGCTCGCTCGATACTCGACTGTACCCTCCATGGAGTCGATTGCCGTCAATTCACCACTCCAGTCATCGCTGTCGAATTCGGCGGCATAGACCAGCGACTCTGTTGACAGGCGCGTGGCCGATACAGAGACGCCCGTAGTGGCGGCCGTGCGCGCAATGATGTCCTGGAGAACACCGGCGAGCTCGTTTGCAAACTCATCGGGGTTCTGGGCACTGAAAAAGCCGCCGCGCGAATTCACCGCCGCATGCAGCATGTCGTCGATATTGGGCCCGCCGGACTCCGCCCAGACGGTGGGCCAATCGATTTCATCTCCGGTCTGAGCAGCTTCAAATGCGTCCACAGGATCGATAGAACCTTCGACACCTAGCCCGATCGTGTATGTCACCATGTGCTGCCAGAAAGCGGGGTTTCGTTCGCTAGAGGGCACCCGGTTGGTCGCAGGATGAAGATCGTTCTTCCAATACTTCATGGCTACATCGGCCAGCGTATTGTTCTGATTGTCTTGAAACGGATCACTCGGAGAATAGCCGCCCGACTGCTCATCCGGGCCCGTGTGTGAAGTCGATCCCTCACCATCCTGGTTGTTAACGCCCGGTCCGCCGCCGTTCCAGAAACCATCTGTCATCAGGATGCTAAAACTTTGTCGGCACTCCAGATTATCGCCACCCGTCTGCCCCGGGGTAGAACTCCAAGGCCCGCGAGAGTCTGAGTTCTCAAAGTATCGGCCAGCCCCATCCAAAGAGCGTCTGAGCGGCGTACTTCCTGTCGCCTCCGTGGAGTAGAGCCAGTCGTAGAAGGACTCGCGTTGCTCGCTATCCATTTGACGCACGCCTTCCTGCACCGCGCGAGTCCATGTTCCATCAGTAAACGACCAACCCTGATTATTGATGCGGCCCCATCCCAGCCGGAACTGGTCAGGTAGCCCGGAAAATGCACGTCCAATAGCGGCACGAGAGGCAAATATTCGACTTCGGTAATACGAATACCAGTTCGCAAAATTCTGCCGCTCATCCGTACCGCCCGGGCCAGACGAAGCACTGACAATAGTCTTGCTATAGCAATTGTCGTTGTTTACGTTGCCACAGCTTTCGTCAAACACATAGTAGTAGGCGGGTTCTTCCGGACCAGCGTAAAATTGTCCGCCCTCATAGTACCAAGTCGGCCTGAAGTCGTCGGACAGATCAACCGTCGGAGTCCAATCACCTCTGTAGTGAGCATATCCATCTCTCCAAGCGCCAGTAAATCTTGGTTGTGGAAGTTCTTCGCCTTCATGGTCAAGCGGCAAGGGATACTCGACTGTAGGATCGTAGTAGACGCGATTGAACGTACTGGATTTCGCCCGCCTGCTGTTCCGCGCGCCGAAAGTTGTGTCCGGCATAAACGACCAGAACATTGAACCCGAATCATCCAAAATAAACATGATGTTCGGCGCGATGCTGACGGACACAAACATCGGCGCATCGGAGATATCGAGATTGGCGCGCGAATCAGTTGATATACCGGCCGAGAGAGCCAGCACCATCGTAAACAGAAAGATTTTGACTTTTTCAATGTTCATGGAATGCTCCTGAGGCGCGCATCATTGCGGCCAGAAGAAAATGCTTTGCACAATTGACGTCGACGCACCGGAGTCCGCGGTACCCCTAGCGACGATTAGATAGTACTCACCGGCAGCACTTCCACCAGATTCCGCTGCAGGTCTGCAGCTGGATCCATAGGGCATTTCGCCGACCATGTAATCACTCAAATCGACAATGATGAAGCCGCCCCCGTCTTCTTGAAAGTATCGCCAGAACGCGTCATCCCAGTCGTAACCTGACATGGTGCAGTCACTTCTTTCCAGGCCGGTCTCATCCCACGTCGGCGGCATGAATCCGAGCCCTCCGGCACCACCCATGATGTGTTGGATGAGGCGCTGCTCGACTCGTCTCAATGTGCGCTCAGCTTGCTGAAAGGCCAGATTGGCGTTCGCAACGTTGCCCGCCATTCGTTCCTGCATGATCGAGCCCTGACTGGCACTCAACCCGAGAAGAGTCAGAACCAGCAGCAACATCAAGCCCACAAAAAGGGCGACGCCGCGTTGACTTTTAACTGAGATGGATGTGTTCTTCATAAAACCCTCACATCACAAGTTGCTGATTGCGCAGGCTGATCGACGCAAGGAAGGGGTGCCGAAGCCGGCCATCTTCCTGGTGGGTAATGTTTGCGCCAGCCAGGTCGAAGGTTCGCTGAACGGTACCGTCACCCATGTTCTCGGGCGAACGGACCAGGAAGCTGAGGCGAGCCCCGATGACGAACTCCCAGTTCGGAACTTCGTTGGCCGGCAGCCAATGATTGACCGTCTGGCCATCACCCCCTTCATCGGCCGGGTTGCTGTAGCCGTAGAGAATCTGCAGGTTCTCAATACCTGAAACGAGCTCTTCGGTGGTTCCGCCGGTCAAGTCGTAGCGATAGAGCGCCGGCTCGTTCAGGTCATCATTCATGCCAACGTAGTAAGCAACGGTAGTGAGCGTGTAAACGGAAGAGCTTTCGTCGTGTGCCGTCCCCCATGAGCTTGTGCCCGGGGGCTTGTTACCCGGCCCATTTTCCGAGCAGCCCATTGACGGCCTTGTGGGGTTTGCACCATCGTTGTTTCGGTCGGATTGCTGGAACAGATCAGCGCCGGTTGCACAGTTTGCTACCATGACGACCGAACCTGGTGGAATGGTGTCACCGCCGCTTGCAACATCAAGTTGATTAGTGTTCTTGATACCGGTAACCGTGATATCCAGCCGCTCCCGATTGCGGGTTATGAGCACGTCGGTGCCGGGCACCACCCGCCCCTCAAGTGCGCTTGGCAGATCCTCGGTCGTACCGCTAAAACCCATCGATTGCCAGCTGCTCCCGTCGACGCCCGCAGGGTCGAGGTCTTCAGGGATCGTGTAATCTTCACCGCGGCCCGTGCCATCGAAGTCCCAGCCGACGATCGAATGCCTGGCATCGAACAGCATCGATACGGACTCATCACAATCTTCATCATCGAGATGGCTGGTCACGTTGATGCGCGCTCCACACATACCCCGGTTGCTGGTTCCTCGCACATCTTGCTTGATAATCTCGAGGGCGAAACGCCCATTCTCCTGCACGCGGGCCAGTGCTTCATTTGAGGTGTAAGTGGCCTTCGATCCCACGAAGAGCTGAATGACGGCACCGAGTACCAGCAGCCCGAGGATCATCGCGATCATGAGCTCGATCAGGCTGACACCGTCCTGTTTGCCTGCAGAATGCTTGTCTGGCTTTCTCATCTCCATTCTCCAGATCAGATTCGGGTGGTAACCACCAGGCTTTCGCCCGTTTCCTCAGCGTCGTCGATTCGATCTTCACTCCAGGTGATGGACACCTGGATCTCGCCGGCTTCGCAGTCGGTAAACGTGACGTTCACGTTACCTCCGGGCAATTGCTCTGCCGCGAAGTTCTGCCAGGCGGCCCTCAAGGGAATGTCGCAGGAGTTCATGGCAGCGGAGCGATTGAGTCGTGTAAAGTCCGCGATCTCATAGGCGATATTGGTCGCCTGGGTCCTGTGGTAAGCGCCCTGACCAGCTTGCAGCGAGAACCCCTGCAATGCGGCAAGCCCGAGCACACCAATCGAAAGCACCAGGACCGCCACAAGGATTTCGATCAGGCTAATTCCTCGCATGGTCCGCAGTGAAGCGTTGTTCAACATTCTAGACTCCATACAGTCAGTCGCACGCCAAGCGGCTCACGCTAGCCTGGCCGGTCGGGCCGATCACCAACTGCCGGTTGCCATCGGCAGTACAGTCTGGAATTTCCAGAGCAAAAGTCACCGGAACGCTGACAGCAGCACGGTCTACCGTGCCGCTTGCAATGTAGCGCACGAAATCTGGATCATCTCCTGTATTGGAGGTGTCACCATCCATTCCGGACCAGATCTGCAAGACCTCGCCAACATCCGCATTACTGTCGCCCGCATCGTTGTCATCAACGAACACGATCCAGCCGTCTTCCCAGTCAGCCCCGCAGCTTTCACCGTCGGAACTGGGGCACACCGAAACGGGCATCTTGCGTTTCAATGCCTCGGAGCGGGCTAACTGGAATGCGGTGAGGAAACCGTTGGCCTGGGCGGTCATGCGATTGTTCTGGATGGTTGAGCGCAGGTTCGGCAAAGCCACGCTCGCCAGGATGACGAGCACCGTCACGGTGATCATCAGCTCAAGTAAGGTAAATCCACGATTGCGTGGTAAATGCACGTTGCGCTCGCCCCGTTGCGATTGGCTCACGAGTACAGTAGCGCCGGCGCGCCGACAATTGGAAGGGCCGGGCGACGAGCGGGGGCGGTTTCCGGATCGGCGGTCGGGAGTCAGCGTCCAGAAAGCGCAAAGCCACCGCGCGCCGGTGGCGGGCGGTGGCTTCTGGACGTGCGCGGCAAGCCGGGCGGGCCCGGCCGGGGCTTTACTTCTTGCCCTTGCCGTAGCGCTGCTTGAAGCGGTCGACGCGACCGCCGGAGTCCATGATCTTGTGCTTGCCGGTGTAGAAGGGGTGCGACCTGCTCGAAACTTCCACCTTGACGAGCGGATATTCCTCGCCGTCTTCCCACTTGATGGTTTCCTTGGTCTGGACCGTGGAGCGGGACTTGAACACGAGGTCGCTGGAGAGGTCCTGGAACACCACTTCACGGTATTCGGGATGGATTTCGGATTTCATGGCTCTCGATTCCTGGGTCGATCTGGAGAAAATAGCCGGGTATTGTCGCGGATGACCGCTGGCTTTGCAAGTTCACCGACCGAAGGTGTTAGCCCAAAGCGCTAATGTCCCCTTTCCGCAAAGTTAAAGTGTCCCCTTT
>CAZSGS010000047.1:0-11617 GCA_964606365.1 uncultured Wenzhouxiangella sp.
TCTCGACCATCGCCGACGCCAACGTCACCACGCTGATCGCGGCGATCGTGCTGTTCATGTTCGGCACCGGCCCGATCAAGGGTTTCGCCGTCACGCTCAGCCTGGGCATCATCACCTCGATGTTCACGGCCATTCTCGGCACGCGTGGCGTGATCAGCCTGATCTACGGCGGTCGCAAGCGCGTCAAGTCACTGGCCATCTGAGGAGCGCCGAATCGTAATGGATATCATCAAGAGCGACACCAAGATCAACTTCCTGCGCTTCAGCAACATTGCGCTGGTGATTTCTGCGCTGGTGCTGGTTGCCGGCATCGTCTCGCTGTCGACCAAGGGCCTGAACTTCGGCCTGGACTTCACCGGTGGGACGCTGATCGAGCTGAGCTATCCCGAGGCGCCTGAACTGGGCGAAGTGCGCGAAGTGCTCAGCGGAGCGGGCTTCGATGATGCGGTCGTGCAGACGTTCGGCACCGCGCGCGATATCGTCGTGCGCATTCCGGCCGACGGCGACGGCGAATCCGACGCGGATGTGAGCACGCGCGTGCTCGAGGCCCTGTCGGCCGAGGTCGAGGATATCGAGATGCGCCGGGTCGAGTTCGTCGGGCCGCAGATTGGTCAGGAACTGGCCGAGCAGGGTGGTTTGGCGCTGCTGTACGTGCTCATCGGCGTGCTGCTCTACATCTCCTTCCGTTTCCAGTGGCGCTTCGCGGTGGGCGCGGTGGGCGCCCTGATTCACGACGTGCTGCTGGTCGTCGGCGTGCTGTCGGTCTTCCAGGTGAGTTTCGACCTCACCGTGGTCGCGGCGATCCTGGCGGTGATCGGTTACTCGCTCAACGACACCATCGTGGTCTACGACCGCCTGCGCGAGAACTTCCAGACGCGTCGCAAGGGAACCCCGGCCGAGCTGACCAATCTGTCGATCAACCAGATGCTCGGCCGCACCATGATGACCTCGCTGACGACGCTGCTGGTGTTGATCGCGCTGTTCTACTTCGGCGGCGAGATCATTCACGCCTTCGCGTTCACCCTGATCGCCGGCGTGATCATCGGTACCTACTCGTCGGTCTACGTGGCCGGGAGCCTGGCGGTCAAGCTGGGCGTCTCCAAGGTGGACCTGATGCCGGTGCAGAAGGAAGGCGCCGACCAGCCCGACCAGGAGGTTCTGCCGGAGCGATTCCGCAACCGGGAGGCCTGAAATGCGTGCCGCGTTCGTCCTCGGGTTCGTGTTGCTGCCGATCATCGGGGTCGGCGGCGCGTCGGCTGCCGAAGACGTGCCCTACATGGACGCGCGCTACATGGTCGAAATGGAGCTCTGGGTCGACGGCGAGCGGCGCGGCACGCCGATCATCGTGCTGCCGCCCGGCGAGCAGGGCTCGGTCGAAGTCGGCGACGAGGATGGCGGCCAGGGCTGGAAGATCGAGGTCCAGGTCGAGCCGCCCACGGCCACCGAGGGTGCGCCGTTGGGTTCGACATGGCTCAGCCTGGCCGTGCATGAACTCGAGGACGGCGACTGGAAGCAGCTTGCCGATTCCCTGCTGGGCGTGCCCGAGGGACGCAGTTCCAGCATGTCGATGGTCGAACCCGGTATCGAGAATGCCACCCCCGAGAACAGCCTCGTCCACCTCACCGCCACAGCGTCGTTGTTGCACCCCGGAGAGCGGCGACCCTGAACGACCCCGGGGCTGGCGGTGGCGAGGCCTTGTGGCGTAGTCTGTTGGCTGGATTTTTCGGACCGGCCCGGTCACGATGAGCGACCCCTCCGGCAAGCAGCGCTATCTTGACGCCAAGGCGATTGCCAGCGAGGCGCTGGAACTCGAACCCGCCCGACGGCGGGCGTTCGTCGATGAGCGCTGTGCCTCCGACGATGCGCTCAGGCAGGAAGTCGACTGGCTGATCGCCGCGGCCGAAGATGACGCCGAAGACGAAGTGCCCGAGAGTTTCCAGGCCGCTGCGCGCAGCGCGCTCCAGGACGTGTCCCTCGAAGTACCCTTGCCCCGCAACTATCGGCTTCTCAAGCGCGTGGGCCAGGGCGGGATGGGTATCGTCTACCTGGCCGAGCGCGTCGACGGCAACCTTCGTCAGCCGGTTGCTTTCAAGCTGCTGCACCTGAGCGAGGCCGACAACGATCATGTCGCCAGGCGATTTTCCGCCGAACGCGGCATTCTTTCGCGCCTCAATCACCCGCGGATCGCGCACCTGATCGACGGCGGCCTGACCGCCGACGGGCGGCCGTTCATGGCGACCGAGTACGTCGACGGCGAGCGCATCGATCGATGGGCCGCGCGTGGTCAGTCGCAAGCGGCTTGCATCGATCTGTTCATCAAGGTCTGCGAAGCCGTCGACTACGCCCATCGCCACATGGTGATTCATCGCGATCTCAAGCCCGCGAATATCCTGGTCACCGCTTCGGGCGAGCCCAAGCTGCTCGATTTCGGCGTCGCGCGACTGCTCGATGCCGAGGACCAGCCGGGCGAGGGCGGGGGGCAGGCGCTGACGCTGGCCTACGCCAGCCCCGAGCAGATTCGCGGTGAGGGCCTGAGCGCGGCGACCGACGTGTACTCGCTCGGAGTGCTTCTCTACGAGCTGCTTGCCGGCGTCGCGCCGTTCGGAGACGATGCCGATGCCGATGCGTTGCGCCAGCGGGTGCTCGACGGCGACTACGCGCTGCCGCATGCGCGCGACGGCGGGCGGCTTCCCGCTGATCTTATCGCCATTGTCGACCAGGCGATGCAGCGCGACGAGTCGCTTCGCTACGATTCGGTACGCGCGCTGGCCGGGGATCTTCGCCGCTTCCGGCAGCGGCGCCCCGTCACGGCCCGCGCCGGCGGCGCCCTCTACCGCGCGCGGCGCTTTGCCAGCCGGCATCGCGTGGGCCTGGCGCTGGGGCTGATGGCCGCCGGCGTCCTGCTTGTCTTTCTGCTCGATCGGGAGATGCAGCTCGAGCGGATTGCCTGGGAACGCGACAGGGCCGAGGCGGTGACCGATTTCATGTCCGGGCTGCTCTCCGGAGCCGACTCGCTGCCCGCCCGGGGCAACGACGTGACCGTGCGCGAGATCCTGGACATGGGGGCCAGTCGGCTCGCGAACTCCGAACACGAGAATCCTGCCGCCCTGGCGCAGATGCATGTCGCCGTCGGCGAGGCCTACAACGCCCTGGGCCTCGGCGAGCAGGCGCTGCCGCTGCTCGAGGACGCGGTGCGGATGCTGGGAGATCGCCTGCCGGTCGAAGAGCAGGCGCTGCTGCAGGCCGAACTCGGCGCGGCCTACGATTCGGCCGGGCGGGCGGCCGAAGCGATCGCCGCCGACCAGCGATCGATCGAGCTGCTGGAACAGGCGCCGGGCGAACACGATGCCCAGCTACTGCGGCTGCGAATCCGCAAGCTGCGCAACCAGGCCAACGTGCTCGATCGCCCGCCGGAAGCGGTGGTCGATGAGCTGCAGCGCATCATCGACAGGGTCGCTGCCGCGCCGGAGATTGATCGGGAGCTCCTGTTCGAGGCGCGCTCCGCCCTCGTCGGCGCGAAAGTCGCGGCCGGGCAGGGCGAGGCGGCCCTGGCCGACGCGGTCCGGGTGCGAGAACTGGCCGAGTCGCTCTACCGGCCGGGTGATCCGCGGCGGTTGCGCGGGCGCTACGTGCACGCGACAGCGCTGATGCCGGTCGAACCCGAAGCGGCCGTGGCCATGTTCGAGGACCTGATCGACGATCACGAAAGGCTTGTCGGCCCGAGCCAGCGACTCGCCAATACCATCGGTAACCTGGGCGTGGCGCAGTCGAGGCTGGGGCGTACCGAGGAGAGCATGGCGTCGTTCGAGCGGGCGGCCGCCATGATCGAGCAGGCCGTCGGGCGCGATCACTACCTCTACCGCCTGTCGGTGACCAACCTGGCCGCGCTTCGCCTGCGCGCGGGTCGGCCGGCGGAAGCCGAGGGCCTGGTGCGCGAGATCCTCCCGGGCCTGGAGCAGCGCCACGATCGCTTCGGGGGAATCGAGACCTTCTACTGGGTTTCGGCGCTGGAGGTGCTCGGGGGCGCCCAGGTGATGCAGGAGGAGCTTGCCGGGGCCGCGCAGAGCTATCGACAGGCCCTGCAGTCGCTGTCGCAGGCCGGGGACAATGCCTGGGCCGGCCTGCGCGAGCGCATTGTCGGCAAGCTGGCCGAGGTCGATCGCGAACTCAGTCGGTCCTGATGCCGTCTTCGGAAAGTCGGCGCTTGAGCCAGGCCCGCGCCATGCGCCACTCGCGCGCGACCGTCGAGCGCGAAGTATCCAGTGTTTCGGCCGTTTCCTCCATGCTCAGGCCGGCGAAGTAGCGCAGCTCGACGATGCGCGCCTGGCGCTCGTCGATGCCGGCCAGTTGTTCGAGTACCTCGTCGATGGCTATCAGTTCCGAGCCGAAGTTCTCGCCCGCCGCGGATTCTTCGATATCCACCCGGAAACGGTCCTGGGGGCGCTTTTCCGCGTGGCGTTTGCGGGCGTAGTCGACCAGCACCCGGCGCATGACGGTGGCGGCGACCAGCACGAACTCGCGTCGGTCTTCCCAGCTTTCGTAGGCCTGTCCGGCCAGGCGCAGGTACGCTTCGTTGATCAGCGCCGTGGGCTGTAAGGTGTGGTTGCCCCGCTGCCCGGCGAGCTGGCGCGACGCCAGTGCCCGCAGCTCGTCGTACACCAGGGGCAGCATGCTGGCCAGCGACGCTTCTCCACGGTCGCTGTAGCGCTTGACCAGCGCTTCGAGTTCGGCAGTGGATTGGGTCGGACGAGCCATGCCTGCTACAGCCGCTCGGATTGGGTTCGGATTCATGCTACATCATCGCGACCCGCCCGGAACGAAAATGCCGATTTCACTTTCCGGTGTCGTGTGCACTACAATCGGGCATTGGACTGACGTCGAGGGTTCGGGGAATTCGCTGCATGAGATTCGGCCAGGCTTACCTGCTACTGTTGTCGGTGCTGCTGGCCGCAGTGCCTGCCGTCGCCGACGCGGGGGGCGGCAGCTGCGTGGTCCAGTCCGGCGAGCGCCTGTCGCAGTCGGGCGCCCCCCGGCTGGCGGCGATCGCGCCGTCGTCGAGGCAGGCGCCTTACCGGCTGTCGTTCGACTGCCGGGACGGAGCCGTGGCCGGCGTGCAGCTGCGCAGTATCCCCGGCGAGGCGGTCGAGGCGCGATTCCTGCTCAACCGGCGCGAGTCCGCCGTGGCCGAAATCGAATGGGACGAGGACGCGCTGTCGAGCTCGAGCCGAATCCTGGTCGAGACTTCCGGGCGGGGCTCGGAGGTCACGCTTCGCATCGACGTTCCCGCTTCGGCCAGGCCCGGATCGGTGCAGTCGGCCCGGCTGCTTGTTCGAGACCGGCAAGCCGGCGACGATGACGCTTTTTCGCTCGATATCCCCCTGATGCTCGAGATTGTCGAATCCGGTCCACTGTTCCGCGACGATTTCGACCCCGTGCCGGATCCGGTCATCGGCCAGTTCAGCATGGTCGG
This sequence comes from uncultured Wenzhouxiangella sp., assembly GCA_964606365.1. Taxonomy (GTDB): domain Bacteria; phylum Pseudomonadota; class Gammaproteobacteria; order Xanthomonadales; family Wenzhouxiangellaceae; genus Wenzhouxiangella. The sequence goes on from CAZSGS010000047.1 coordinate 5,471, forward strand.
GCACTGACATCCTTCCCGGTCGCCGGGCGAGTGCCCCGACCGCACCGGACAGCCATTCAGTCGATCCAGCAGCCGCTCTTGAGCGTACGCAGGCAGGCGTTCGGCCTGAAGTGGTAGAGCCAGTGGTTGATGTCGGGCGCATCGATGATGGCCAGGTCGGCCCGGTAGCCGGGCGCGAGGCTGCCGTGGGAGCGCTCGAGCCCGATGGCCCGGGCGGCGTGACTCGTCACTCCCCGCAAGACTTCAGCCGGACTCATGCGCTGGTGGACGGCCGCCAGGGTCATGGCCAGGTGCAGGTGGTAGCTGGGCGCGGAGCCGGGGTTGAAGTCGGTGGCGACCGCGACCCGGGCGCCGGCCTCGATCCATTGGCGCGCCGGCAGGAAGGGCTCGCGCAGGTAGAGCGATGCGATGGGCAGGCTCACGGCCACCGTGCCGGCTTTGGCCATGGCCCGGATGTCCGCGTCCGAGGCGTATTCCAGGTGCTCGGCCGACACGGCGCCCAGCTCGGCCGCCAGGCCGGCACCCCCGCCGGCGGAAAGTTGATCGGCGTGAATCTTCAGGCCCAGGCCGTGAGCCTTGGCTGTTTCCAGGATGCGACGGCCCTCGGCGAGGGTGAAGGCGTTCTTCTCGATGAACACGTCGCAGAAGCGCGCCAGGCGGCGTTCGGCCACTTCGGGAATCAGCGCATCGCACAGAAAGCTGACGTACTCGTCCCTGCGTTCGCGGTATTCGGATGGGACGAGGTGGGCGCCGAGAAACGTGGGCAGGATCTCGATCGGCTGGGCGTCTCCCAGCGCCCGGTAGACCTCGAGTTGCTTGATCTCGTCGTCGCGGTTGAGGCCGTAACCGGACTTGGCCTCGACAGTGGTGACGCCCAGGCGGCCCATGTCGCGCAGGGCGAGTGCCGCCTTCTCCAGCAGTTCGTCCTTGCCGGCCGATCGGGTCGAACGGACGGTGCTGTTGATACCGCCGCCTGCGGCCTGGATATCCTGGTAGCTGGTGCCCTCGAGTCGTGCGGCGAACTCGTCGCCGCGCCAGCCCCCGAAACAAAGATGGGTGTGGCAGTCGATCAGGCCGGGCACCACGCAGCGCCCGCCGGCGTCGAAGCGCTCGGCTTCGGCGAACTCCGCCGGCAAATCAGCCGCCGGCCCGGCGTAGCGAATCGTGTCGCCCTCCCAGGCCACCGCGGCATCGCGGACAGCATCCACTTCGTCATGCCTGCCGTCTGGCGGGACGCGGTAGAGAGTGGATATGTTGGTGAGTAACTTCATAAAAACCCTTTTGTCCACAGATGAACACAGATTAAGAAAATAAAAAACGCTACTTCGTGGGTGCGTTGGGGGGAGCTAGAAAACTGGTCGCCAACTGCTCATGCACATCCAAAAGATCGCTTTTCTCTCTTTATCTTTAATTTTTTTATCTTTTATCTGTGTTTATCTGTGTTCATCTGTGGACAATATTCAAAGCTGAAATTATCGAAGCCCCGAAACCGCCGACTGCACCGAAGCGACCAACTCGCCCGAGCGCAGCAGTCGGGTACAGGTGTCGATGTCGTGGCCGACTTCGTAGTCTTCCTCGGCGTGGCGGACGTGGCCGCGAATGTGATCGTGGGCGGCGAGGACGCCCCGGCCGGGTTTGAGCGGTGAGCGGAAGTCGAGGGCCTGGGCGGCGGTGAGCGCCTCGACGGCCAGCACGCGTTCGACGTTGTGGAGCACGCTGAGCAGCTTGAGCGCGCTGATCGAGCCCATCGAGACGTGGTCTTCCTGGCCCAGGCTGGTCGGAATCGAATCGACGCTGGCCGGGTGGCACAGCACCTTGTTCTCGCTCACCAGGGCGGCGGCGGTGTACTGCGGAATCATGAAGCCCGAGTTGATGCCCGTGTCGCTCATCAGCAGCTTGGGCAGGCCGTCGTGCCCTTCCAGCAGCAAATAGGTGCGTCGTTCGGAAATGCTGGCCAGCTCCGACAGGGCCATGGCCGCGTAGTCGAGCGACAGCGCCAGCGGCTGGCCGTGGAAGTTGCCGGCCGAGATGATGTCGCCGTCTTCGAACACCAGCGGATTGTCGGTGACCGCGTTGATCTCGCGTTCGAGCACCTCGATGGCGTGACCGAGTGCGTCGCGGCTGGCGCCGTGCACCTGGGGGATGCAGCGCAGGCAGTAGGGATCCTGAACCTTGCCGCAGTTGCGGTGCGACTCGAGAATTTCGGAGTCGGCGAGGAGATCCCGCACGTTGGCCGCGACCGTCATCTGCCCCGGGTGCGGTCTCACCTGGTGCACCCGCTCGTCGAAGGGGCGCGCCGAGCCCTGCAGGGCTTCGAGGCTCATCGTGCCCAGGATGTCGGCTGCCTGCATGAGATGAATGGCGCGGTTGAGGATGAAGGCGCCGTAGGCCGACATCAGCTGCGTGCCGTTGATCAGGCCGATCCCGTCCTTTGCGCCGGGTTCGACCGGCTCGACGCCGTGGCGCGCGAGCGTCTCGCGCGCCGGCTCCGGCCCGGTGCGTTCCCCGTTCCAGCACTGGCCCAGCCCGATCAACGGCAGGCTCATGTGTGCCAGGGGTGCGAGGTCGCCGGAGGCGCCCACGCTGCCGCGGCTGGGGATGAAGGGCAGGATATCGAGCTCGCAGAACTTGAGAAGTTGCCTGAAGATCGGAAGCGAAATACCTGAATTCCCGAGCCCCAGGGCGTGCACCTTGAGCTGCATCATCAGCCGGGTGATCTCGATGGGGACAGGGTCGCCCGTGCCGCAGGCGTGCGAGAGCAGCAGGTTGCGCTGCAGGCGTTCGAGCTGGTCGTCGCCGATGCGCTTGCTTGCCAGCGCGCCGAAGCCGGTGTTGACCCCATAGATGGCTTTGTCGGCCTTCAGGGCGCTCTCGACGACGGCGCGAGAGCGCGCCACGGTGCTTTCGTCCGCGCGCAATGCGCTGAGGCTCCGATCCAGGTCGGAGAACAGGCTGGGGATCTGCAGGTGGATTGGATTCACTCTCGAAGAATCGGCACTTGGGTCGGATGGCCTGAGAGTCTACCAACTGTTCGCGCGCCGGTTCGGCCCGTTTCGGCGTCGCTGGCCGTCGTGCCTGCCCAGCGCCCGCTCCGGTTGCACAACGCGTGGCGGGGTACGATCGTTATGCTGCAGGGGCGGGAGCCGTGGGCGATTGCGGTGAGCCGCTGGTCGTCGCGGATGCCCATTCGGTGCAAACGGGAGTGAATTCGCCATGATCTTCGTCGGGATGAACCAGGGATTTGCGCAGCGGGCCTTGGCATTGGTGCGCCGGGCCGCGGTTCTCGCGGCCGTCGTGCTGTTTCAGGCGTCCGGGGCCTGGGCCCAGTCGATCGATGTGAATCGGCCGATCGGGCGCGATCCGGCCACTTCGGATGCGCGGCAGACAGAGACTTCGCGCGACCGGGCGCATGGCGCCGCCGTCGAGGCGGCCGGCGGTAGCTCGCCGGCTCGGACGGTCGTCGAGCCGATTCCCCCCGAGCAGGTTCCCGCCACCTGGCTGGTTCGGGATGCGTCGGGTTCGGCGACTCTGGTTTGCGGTCGCAGCGGCGCTCCCCCGCAACCCGGACAGGGCGACCCGGCCCGCGGCCCCGAGTTCCTGTTGAAATGATGGGCTGCTCCGCCGTTTTGATCCTGCCGCTGTGTCTTCTTGCCGGGCTCGCCCGGGCCGGCCCGGTTCTTCGCGCGGACTACACGGACGCGGAAGGCGAGGGCTTCTTCGACGACACGCCGGTGGAAAGCGTTCCCGGCAACCCGGGCAGAACGCTCGGCGCGCAGCGTCGGTTCGTCTTCGAGCGAGCGATGGATATCCTGGCGAGCTATATCGACAGCGACATCACCATTCGCATCAATGCCGGCTTTGTCGACCTGGAATGCTCGACGGAAACCGAGGCCCGGCCAATCGCCAAGGGCGGCAACGCCTATCGGGCGATCAATTTTCCGAACGCGCCGCGCTCCAACGTCTACTACCCGGCCTCGCTTGCGGTCCACCTGGCCGGGGAAGCCCTGCAGGCGAATGCCCGGGAGGGGTTCGTTCAGTCTGCCTCGGGCGCGGATGCCGATCCGGATTGCTTCGACAGTGCCGAAGGCGGGTTCTGGTACGGCATCGGCGCGCCGCCACCCCCGGGCCCGTCCTCACCCATCTTCCTTTCGATGTCGCTTCACGAGCTGGGCCATGCGCTCGGTTTCTATTCGATGACGAATGACTACACTCGTGAGTTCCCGGGCAATCCGCCGAGACCCGATATCCATTCCCACTACGTCTATAGTTGGGATTACCGCAACAACTGGCTCGGCCTGAGCCCCCAGGAGAGACTCGAGAGTACGCAATCGGCGGATGGGCTGGTCTGGTCGGGCCCGTCGGGCAACCGCTGGGCCACGGAATTCCTTCGGCCGCCGGCGAGCATAAGAGTGCAGTCGACGGGAGGGGAAGAGGAGAACTTCCCGGCAAGGGCGCACGGGCCGCGCCCCTTGCCGCCGCTGGACGGCCTGAGCAGACCCGCCGTCGTCGCGCACAACCCGGTTGACCAGACCGGTATCGACGGCGTTACCGACGAGTCTCGCCGGGTTGATGATGCCTGCCAGCCGCTCGACAACGCCGCCGATGTCAGCGGGAAGGTGCTGTTGGTCGTTCGCGGTGGCTGTCACTTTCGAACCAAGTGGCGTCATGCCGAATCGGCGGGCGCGGTGGCCGTGGTCGTCGTCGATCATCATCCGGTGGATGACCCGCAAGCGATGACCAGGGATCAATGGATCGTGATTCCGCCCGACGTCTCGATTCCGTTCTGGACGACCGCCCACGAGCCGGGTATGGATCTGATTGACGATCCGCCGGAGCGGGTCACCCTCGGCTACGATCTGTCGACGTCGGCCCACGGGACTTACGCAGGACTCTTGTCGCTGATGTCCGGGCCGGACTGGAACAGCAGTTCCCGCGTGTCGCACGTCGGCAACGATACCCTGCCGCGGGCCTGGATGGCCAGCGGTCTCGATGCGCATGAAGGCAATTTCCATGGCCAGGTCGACATGATGCCGGGGTTGCTGCGCGATCTCGGTTGGCGGAATTTTTCGGACAAGCGTGCGCAGTGGGCGGGAAACTGGTACGACTCGCAGCGTCCCGGAGAGGGTTGTCAGCTGACTCTGGAGGCAGACGGCGAGACGAGGAATTCGACCGGGTCGAATACGCAGTCACGCGCGTGGTACCCGCGCAGCGTTGTTCAGGGGTTCTGTGAGTGTGTCAGTCGATCATCGGCATGTCGACGCCGCGCTCGCGCGCGGTTTCGATGGCTTCCTCGTAGCCGGCGTCGGCGTGGCGCATCACGCCCAGGCCGGGGTCGGCCGTCAACACACGCTGCAGCCGCTGGTAGGCGGATGGCGTGCCGTCGGCCAGCGATACCATGCCGGCGTGCAGCGAGTAGCCGATGCCCACGCCGCCGCCGTGGTGGAACGACACCCAGGAGGCGCCGCAGGCGGTATTGGCCAGGGCGTTGAGGATGGGCCAGTCGGCGATCGCGTCCGACCCGTCCTTCATGGACTCGGTCTCGCGGTTGGGTGAGGCGACCGAGCCGCAGTCGAGGTGATCGCGGCCAATGACGATCGGGGCCTCGACCTTGCCCTTCTCGACCAGCCAGTTGAACTTTTCGCCGGCGGCGGCGCGCTCGCCGTATTCGAGCCAGCAGATACGCGCCGGCAGGCCCTGAAAGTGGATCTTCTCCTGCGCCTTGTGGATCCAGCGCGCGAGATGCTCCTTCTCCGGGAACAGTTCGAGGATGGCCTTGTCGGTGGCCGCGATGTCGGCCGGATTGCCCGACAGGGCAGCCCAGCGAAAGGGCCCGGCGCCGCGGCAGAACAGCGGACGAATGAAGGCCGGCACGAAGCCTGGGAAATCGAAGGCGTTACTCATGCCGCGCAGGTCGGCGACCTGGCCGCGCAGGTTGTTGCCGTAGTCGAAGGTGACCGCGCCGCGCTCCTGCATTTTCAGCATGGTCCCGACGTGGACTTCCATCGAGTCGAGCACGCGCTCGTCGTAGCCCTTCGGGTCGTCGCGCCGCATCGCCTCGGCGTCTTCGAGCGATAGACCGGCGGGGATATAGCCGTTGCGCAGATCGTGGGCCGAGGTCTGGTCGGTGAGGGCGTCGGGAACGATGCC
>CAZSGS010000048.1:0-11601 GCA_964606365.1 uncultured Wenzhouxiangella sp.
CGGATGGTGCCGTACTTCACGACTTCGGCCAGTCCGGCGCGATAGTCGCGCTCGTCGAGCGTGACCAGGGCGTCGATGTCGGCGACCACCGCGACCGGCTGGTGAAAGGCGCCGATGAGGTTCTTGCCGCCGCTGTGATTGACGCCGGTCTTGCCGCCCACGGCGGCGTCCACCTGGGCCAGCAGGGTCGTGGGCATCTGAACGACGCGGATACCGCGCATGTAGCTGGCCGCGGCGAAGCCCGCCAGGTCGCCGACCACCCCGCCACCGAGCGCCAGTACCGTTGCGTCGCGCTGGGCGCCCATGTCGACCAGCTCGTCGAGCACGCGCTGCCAGTTGGATACCGTCTTGGCGGCTTCCCCGGCGGGCAGCACCAGCGAGCGCCAGTGCCGATCCTCGTCGAGCACGCGGCCGACGCGTTCGAGGTAGTGGCCGGCCACGGTTTCATCCGTGACGACCAGGACGCGGCCTTCGAGGTGGCGCTGCCAGATACTCGGCATGGCCATCAGGCCCTGGCCGACGTAGACGGGATAGCTGCCGCTTGTCGTGTGAACCTGAGTGACCTTCATGATGCCTGTGCCTGCCGACGGTAGTCTCGTATCCGCCGCGTCACGACGGCCGCCATGGCCCCGGGAGAAATGCCGCTCGAACGAATGACCACATCGGCGCAGGACTCGTAGATCGGGTTGCGCTTCTCCGCCAGTTCCCTCAGACGACGCCGGCGATCCGGTGCCTGCAGCAGCGGGCGCTGCTTGTCGCGCTCGAGCCGCCTGAGCTGCTGATCCACGCTGGTCTGGAGGTAGACCACGAGGCCGCGCTCGGTCAGCATCCTGCGGTTGGCTTCGTCCAGGACGCTGCCGCCGCCGGTTGCCAGAACCAGGTCGTCGCGCCGGGTCAGTTCATCCAGCAGGGCCGATTCGCGCTGGCGAAAACCGGACTCGCCCTCGATGTCGAAGATCACCGACACCTCGACGCCGCACCGATCCTGCAGCTCCAGGTCGAGGTCGAGGAAATCCATGCCGAGCCGCCGGGCGAGCTGGCGGCCGATGGTGGTCTTGCCCGAGCCCATCGGCCCGATCAGGAAGATGCGGTTCAGCGACTCACTTGCGATCGCGCAGTTCATGCCGGCCGCCGAACGCGGGTTCGCCACGCAGCCGATGTCGAGTGGTTCCAGGGACTGTTCATGCAAACGGGCAAACGCAAGGATCAACCGGTCATCAATGCTATCACGGGGGCGCCGGTTTCGATCCCCCGGCAAGCCCGCGCCACGCCCTTCTCGCGGCGGTTTGGTACCATGGCACCTTCTCGTCCCCGAATGGTCAGACCAGATCATGCTGCGCTTTTCGATTCTCTTTGTCGTGCTGCTTTTCGGCCTGTTTACGGTTGAGGTCCTTCAGCCGGTACAACAGCATGTCGTTCTGCCGTTCACCGCCGGTATCGCCAAGGTCAGCGTGTTCCTGATCGAGCTGTTCGACAGCGGCGTCGCCTCCTCCGGCAAGGTCATCCAGGACATCCAGTCGGGCTTCGCGGTCAGCATCGAGCCGGGCTGCAACGGCGTCGAGGCCATGATCATTCTTTTTGCAGCGATCTTCGCCTTCCCGGCGTCGTTCAAGCACAAGTTGATCGGCTTCGGCATCGGCTTCATCGCCATCCAGGCGCTCAACCTGGTGCGCATCATCAGCTTGTTCTACCTCGGCCAGTGGAACATGGTCTGGTTCGAATGGTTCCATCTCTACCTCTGGCAGGCGCTGATCATCCTCGACGCGCTGGTGGTGTGGCTGATCTGGCTGCGCAAGCTGCCGCCTCGCCAGTCCGGCGGGGGCGATGACGGCGGTTCGCCGCCGCCGGAGCCGGTCGCCCCGTGAAGCGTTTGTTGATCGCCGGTTGTGGCGATCTCGGCACCCGCCTGGCTCGGCGGCTCGATCGCGACGAGTGGCAGGTTCACGGCCTGCGCAGGCGCGTCGAGCGGCTGCCGGAAGGCGTCGTTCCCGTAGGTGCCGATCTGTGCGACCCCGACAGCCTCTCGACGCTCGCCGCGGACTGGGATGCCGTGATCTACCAGGCCACCCCGGACGCTTACGACGAGGCGGGCTATCGCGCCGCCTACATCGAGGGGCTGGCCAATCTCCTTGCCCGGGTCGAGACTCGCCGCCTCGTGTTCGTGTCGAGTACCGCCGTGTTCGGCCAGGACGACGGCGAGTGGGTCGATGAACGCTGCGACACCCGGCCGCCGCGCTTCAACGGCCGGGTGCTGCTGGAAGCCGAAGCGCTTGCCGGGCGCTCGGCGCCGGAACCGACCGTCGTGCGTTTTTCCGGGATCTACGGCCCGGGTCGCGACGTCCTGGTTCGCAAGCTTGCCTCGGGGGAGGCAAGCTGTCGCGAGCACCCGCCGCAGTGGACCAACCGGATTCATGCCGACGACTGTGCCGGCGTGCTCGCGCACCTGCTCAGTCTCGAGCGGCCCGGGCCGCTCTACTGCGCCAGCGACGGCCATCCGACACCCCGTTGCGAAGTGCTCGACTGGCTGGCCGGCCGGTTGGGCGTGGCCGCGCCGCGCCGGGAAGACCGCCCCGGCGGGCAGGGCAAACGCGTCGCCAATGCCCGCCTGCTCGGTTCCGGTTACCGTTTCATCCATCCCGACTACCGTTCCGGCTACAAGGACATGCTCCAATGACCGACTTCACGAACATGACCGAGGCCATGGTTGCGCGATTCCGCGAGGGATTCGACCGTGCCGCGGCGCAGGGTATTCCCGAACCCACAGCCATGACCCTGGCCACGGTCGACTCACAGGGGCGCCCCGCCGCGCGTACGGTGCTGCTCAAGGACATGGACGAGCGCGGTTTCGTTTTCTATACCAACCTGGACTCGCGCAAGGGTCGCCACCTCGCCGGGAATCCGGACGTGGCGCTGGTGTTCTGGTGGCGCGAAAACGAGGCGCAGGTGCTCGTCGACGGCAAGGCCGAGCCGGTCAGCGACGCGGAAGCGGACGAGTACTTCGCCAGCCGCCCCCGCGGCAGCCAGATCGGCGCCTGGGCATCGAAGCAGTCGACCCCCATGGAAAGTCGTGAGGAGTTCCTGGCCCGGATTGCCCGGTTCGAGAAGAAGTTCGAAGGGCAGGACGTGCCCCGACCCGAACACTGGTCCGGCTTCCGCGTGCGTCCCCGGCGCGTCGAGTTCTGGTACGGTCGCGAGTTCCGCCTGCACGAGCGGATCTGCTTCGACCTGGTCGATGGCGCCTGGCAGGATTCCCTGCTGTATCCCTAGAAACTACTTTCTTGGACGCCTGATAAGGAGTCTGCCATGCCGTCCAGCGGGTTCGATCCACTCCGATGCGGGTCGGACTTTCACGACGGCCCTCCGAAGCCGGCCGCCGCGAGAAGACCGACCGTGGTCGTTCCGGTCTTCGACGGCTGGCCGGCCGTCGAGACCTGCATCGAATCCCTCCTCGAGACCACGCCCGCCGATGTTGCGATCCGGATCATCGACGACGCGAGCACGGACCCGCGACTGCTGCGCTGGCTCGACGCGCTCGCGAAGCGTTGCGGCGAGCGGCTGAGGCTGGTCAGGAACCCGAGCAACAAGGGCTACCTCAAAACCGTCAACGAGGCGCTCGAAACGATCGCCGGCGACATCGTCGTCGCCAACTCCGACACGCGCTTTACGCCCGACTGGCTGGGCGCGCTGGCCGCCGCGGCCGCCGACCCGGTGGTCGGCATCGCCAACCCGATCTCCGACAACGCCACGATACTCAGCGTGCCCGAACTCAACAACGCCTCGGCGCAGACCCTGGCCGAGCTGCGCGAGGCGTTCGGTTCCAGGTGGTACGAGCTGCCCACCGCCGTGGGCTTTTGCATGTACATCAAGCGCGAAACGATCGAGCGGGTCGGCACGTTCGACTTGCTGTTCGATCCCGGCTATGGCGAAGAGTGCGACTACTCGATGCGTGTTCGCCGGGCCGGCCTGAAGATCGCCGCGGTACCGTCCGCCGTGGTCTTCCACCAGGGGTCGCAGAGCTTCGGGGAAGGGTCGATCGAGCTCAGGCGCAGGCACGAGCAACTGCTCTCGCTGCGGTGGCCCGCCTATCAGCGCGAAGTCCTTCAGTTCTCGCGCTGGAACCCGATTCGCGCGATTCGCGAGTTCATTGCCGGTTGCGAGTCGAAGGCCCCAACGCGTGTTCTGCACGTTCTGCACGAGCTGGACTACCTGGGCGGGATCGAGCTGTTCACCAAGGAACTGCTCGGCCGCTTCTCGCCCGACAGCGAACACCTGATCCTCTGCCCCGGCCGGGTCGAGGATCCCTGGGCGGATTTCTCGGAAACGCGAATCGCGCCCAATGTCCGCGCCGTCCGCTTCGATCCACGGCGAACGACCCATCCGAACGTGGCCATGAACATCCCCGCCGGCATCGAGCACGGCGAGCTGGATCGCATGTTCCTCAGGATCGCGGCGAGCGGGCGCTTCAACTGCGTCCATTTCCACACGCTGGTGCGGCTGGGCACACTGTCGTGGCCGATGATCTGCAAGGCACTGGAGCTGCCGTACTTCGTGTTCATGCACGAGTTCTTCCATCTGTGCCACGACTACAACATGATCTTCGCCAAGGGAGAGGGCCAACCCTGCGGCAAGGTGATCTGCCACGAGCAGGACGACGATTGCCTCGCTTGCATGGGCTCGAGGTTTCAAAGCCTGGCCGAGCCCCTGCCGCAGTTGATCCGCAACCGGCGCGTGTCCTGGCAGGAGATTCTCGACGGGGCCGAACGGGTCTTCACCAACGGCCCGCTGGTCACCGGCAGCGTGACTCGAGCCTACGGTTCGGCGCTGCGGCCGTCGATTCGCGAGTTCGAGCCGTTCTTCTTCCGCCGGAACACGTCCATCGCGCCGGTGGAACTGTCCGCGCGCGAGCCCCTGCACGTCGCCTACCTCGGGGCCTTTTCGCTCAGGAAAGGCGGCGGCGTGTTCCTGGCGGCCGCCGGGATGCTTGCAGGCGGGCCCTACCGCTTCAGGATCATCGGCAACGCCCACGACGCGATGCGCGATGCCCTCGAACAATCGAATATTCCGTGGGCAGGCGCCTACTTGCCCTCGCAGCTCGACGAGCTGCTCGCGGACGTGGACCTGGTCGTGCAGGCGTCCATCTGGCAGGAAACCTACAGCATTACCCTCAGCGAGGCCTGGGAACGGGGTCGGCCCGTGGTCGCGCCGGCCAACGGCGCCTACCTCGACCGCGTCCGTCACGGGGAGAACGGCTGGCTGTATCCGCCCGGAGACGCGCGCGCACTGGCGTCACTGATCGAATACCTCGGCAGCGGGCGCGGTCGGGACGAGCTCGAGCGCGTTGCGCAGGGCCTGAGAAACACGCCGCATCGCGACAATCCGATCGCCGTGGAACTCGAAGCGTTCTACGCGCGCTACCCGCGGCGATGCCGCTTGGCTGCGCTGGCGCGATCGGGCACCGGGCCGAACGCGCTTCCACCGTCCGACGGCGCGCAGGTGACGACCCGCAAATGGCTGGACCAGGCGATGTGTCTCGAAGCCGCCGACGACTGGGCCGATCCGGGTGAAGTGGCGATCCTTGCCGCCGAGGACGACGACGCCTCGCCGGACCGATTGAAAGCCAGCCTGAACGAGCACGCACCGCAGGCTCGAATGATCGCCCTCGGGGAGCTCGAAGATCTCCCCGCGGAGACGGTGGTCATCCTCCTGCAGGGCGATACGGTGGTGACCGCCAACGCCGGCAACTGGGTGGCCGCCTGGCGCGCCTGCGGCAAACCGTTCGCAACGTGCAACTACCTGCTGCACGGCAGCGACGGCGAGCCCCATTCCCCGCTGTTTCGCGGGCCGGGCGACCGGACCTTTCCCGATCGCCAGCCGCGCCGCTGGGTGGGCCTGATCGGCGAAGCCGGGCGCATCGGCCCACTGCTGGCCCAGGCATCGATCGAGGATATTGCCGCCGTCCGTCTCGACGAGCTGGTTCGAGCCGATGACCTGGCCCACTTCGACGGCTGCGCACTGTCGATGCTCGATCGCCGCTGGGCGTCGCTGTGGAAGGCGGATCTCGCCGAGGCCGGTAGTGCAGGCGATTCGGCTACCCTCGCCGCCGGGCGGGAGGCCCGCATCGGCGTCATCGTCCAGGGCGGGTCCGGGCCGGGCATGCGCCGGCTGCAGTCCGACCTGGCCGCGCAGGAAGGCGTCAACCTGGCCGGCGTGGTGGTCTTGCTGCCCGCCGGCGCGGCGCTTCCCGCTGACACCCGCCGGCCCGGAAACGTCCGGGTGGGCGACTGGAACGCGCGCGATCCGGCCGAGTCCATCAACCGGGCGGTACGCACTTTGCCGCCGGTCGACTACCTCGTGTTCGTTGCCGACAACGTGCACATCCACAACCGAAGGCTGCTGCAGTCCATGCTGGGCGACATGGTGCGTTACCGCCTCCCGGCGGCCAGCCCCTTCGTTCCCTCGGATCGCCGCGGCGACGCGTTCGTGGCCAGGCGGGCGGGCTGCGGCGGGCGCGGCCTGGTCGCCTACGGCCCGCCGGCGTCGACGCCGTTCGACGTACCCGGGGTGCCGCTGGCGGCCGATTTTCTCGACGACGACTTCTTCCTCGTCCGGCGCGATGCCTGGCGAGACATCGGCGGCATGCCGGCGGCGGGGCAGGAATTCTACCGGGCCGTGATGCTGAGCGAACGACTGCGCGCGGCCGGGTTCTTCATTTCGCGGTGCCCGCAGTTCGTCCGCAAGGCCGCCTTGCCGTCTGCCGCCCTGGATGCCGACGCGAGCCGCCAGCCGCGGGAGCGGGAGGAAGTGCTCCGCGCGCTGACGCGCTCACGTGCGCCCTCGGCGTGGTCGCAGTCGATGAGCCTGCAGCCGCCCTACGGCCTGGAATACCGGCAGCACGCGTTCAAGGGCGGCGGCCGGCTACCGCGGGTGCTGGCCTATGCCCACGATGTCTGGGCGAGCGGGTTCTACCGGGTGCGCGCGCCGGCCGCTGCCCTGGCCGCCGCCGGCAAGGCCTCCTGTCATTTCCTCCCGGAACAGCGCGAACGCCGCGTGCCCAACGTCATGGAGGTGCTGCAGTCCGGCGCCTCCGTGCTCGTCCTGCACAGCTTCCTGCACGATGCGCAGCTGGAAAAACTCGCCGACTATCACCGTTTTCTCGACATCCCCGTTGTCTTCAGCCTCGACGACTGGCTGCTCGAGCTCCCGCGCTACAACCCCTTTTCGAAAACCAACTATCCGGATATGGCCAGGCGGGTGCGCTACGCGCTGGATCACTGCGACCGCCTGATCGTGCCGACCCGCAGGCTGGCCGAGTACTATGCCCGGTTCGTTTCCGATATCCGCGTGGTACCCAACCGAATTCCGCGCGCGCTGATCCGGGCGCCGAGGCAGCCGCGGCAGGGCAAGCTTCGCGTGGGCTGGGCCGGCGCTCCGCAGCACGCCGGCGACCTGGACTGGCTGGCGCCCGTGGTTCAACAGACCGGTGAGCACTGCCGCTGGGTCTTCTTCGGTCAGAAGCCGGCCGGCCTCGCCGCCGGGGCATGCGAGTTCCACCCGGCGGTGGGGCTGAAGGCATACTTCGAGAAGCTGGCCGGTCTCGACCTCGACCTCGCCGTCGCGCCGCTGAGCGACAACCCGTTCAACCGGGCCAAGAGCCCGTTGAAACTGCTCGAGTATGCCTCGCTGGGCCTGCCCGTGGTCTGCAGCGATTGCGAGGCCTACCGCGACGCCCCCGCCCTGAAGCTCGGCAACGACGCCGCGCTGTGGGTCCGGGAGTTGGTCCGTCTGGCCGAGCAGCCGGATACGCGCGCCGACCTGGCCGCCGGGCTTCGCCAGTGGCTGGAGGATAATCACGTGCTCGAAGACCACCTCGACGAATGGGGCCGCGCGCTCTACCTTCACTCGTGAAAGGCCGCCCGCTGCCGGGGCGGATCGGTCGCGCCCGGCGTCAGTAGCCCAGTCGGGCCGCCAGGTGGGCTGCCGCCGCCTGGCTTTCGCGCAGTTGCCTGCGCGTTTGATCGAGCGTCGCGTCGATGTCCCGAAGGCGCCCGATCTGGCGTTCATAGTGCGCGAAAAGCGCGCCGTCGGTGTCGTTGAAAGCATGCCACTGCGGCAGCGCGAGGCCCTGCACGGCTTCGGGCGAGCGACCGCAAACGGCAATCAGGTAGACGTGGCCGCCGGGCCGTCGTTGACGCGCCGCCTCGCCCGACGATTCGGCGTAAGTCACGCCGGTCGAATCGTTGCCGCCGGCCTGGATCTCGTCGATCACCGAAAGGCACTGGAACTGCTGGCCGAAGGTTCTGACGCAAGGGAAGAAACCGCCCAGGAGCTCGTGGAATTCCGACGCGTCGAGCTCTCGGACGTGGTGCTCGTTGTGGTGTTTGCCGTCCGGGCTGTAGATGTCCCGGTCGGGTGTGGAGATGACGGCCAGGCCGTCTGGACGCGTGACGCGCGCGATTTCCGAGACCATCTTCTCCTGTTCGGCGAGATGCTCGAGGGTCTCGAACGAGACCAGCAGATCGATGCTGTCGTCGGACAGGGGCAGGGCGCGTGCATCGCCGTGGACGAAGCGCAGTCGTTGCCGGGTGTATTTCCGGCGTGCCGATACCAGGGTGGCGTGGTCGGCGTCGATGCCGACAGCGCGGCTGGCGGTGCGGGCCAGGAGGTCGCTCCCGTAGCCTTCGCCGCAGGCGATGTCGGCGACGACCTTGCCGGTGGCGAGCTGCCCGGCCCAATGGTAGCGATGCCAATGTTCGTACCAGATGTGGTGCCCCAGCGCGGGGTCGAAGCGCTCCGGCGAAGCGTCCTCTTCAACTGGATCGAGCCGGTCGTCCATCACGCTACTTGTAGAAGTCCTCCCGAATGAAGTTATGGGAGCTGATCTGGTCGGAATCCGAGAAACAATACAGGTGCGCCGGCTCCGAACACTGCTGCGAGCCGTTGAAAATCAGGCGCAGGTCGGCGTAGGCGGCCGAACCGATCGACGTTCCTTCGCCCGAGGAACCCGAGGTCCAGCCGTTGCAATCGGCGACCGAGGTCCCCTGCGTATCCACGCCCGTCCAGACATCGGTGATCTCGACGACCGGGAGCCCGTGCTCGTTGAGCGCGATGGCGGTCTGAACGGCCTCTTCCGGTTCGAACAGATCGCCCAGATTCTCGACGATCTTGACGTGATCGACGCGGTACCACTGATTCTGGAAATCGAAACGCTGGAAGATCGATGTCGATACGTCCGACAACAGCGCCTTGAATTTGTCCGGTCGTTCGAGGTCGGCATCCCCGGCCAGCGAACGGCAGATTGCGTCGGCCGCGTCGAGGCCTTGCAACCCCTGGTCACCGGGCGTGCCCCCGCCCGGCAGCTGCCAGGTCGAGAAGCTGGCGGGGCCCGCGAGGCTGCTCACGAAGGCCCTGCGTTCGGATTCGGTATAGGGCGGCGGAGGCGGCGTGCCGATGCCCGAAGTGCCCGTCGACAGACAGGTGAGCCTGCCGGCTTGAGAACAGGTCTGGAGCGCATCGGTAGTCCAGTTCACGACCGTGCCCTGGGTATCGCCAGTCGTGCCCAGGAACAGATCCGAGCCGTCGCCCGAAGAGGATGTCGTCCAGTCGGTGCAGTTGAATCCGTCGGATGTTCCGTCCGGGGAGGTGCCCGTCCAGACTCGCTGGGGAAAGAACACCGGAGAGCCGTTGGCGTCGAGCTCGACCGGGCGGTAGACCTCGCCATCGTCGACGATGCCGGGCAGGTCGCCGCCGAAAAGCTGACCATCGGTGCGCAGCCAGGGTCCCGCGGTCGTCGGCAAGCCGCCGCTGGCGCCGCAGTCGTCGTCCTTGGTGCCGTAGAGCCCGTGGGCCCGGCAGTAGGCATCGTTCTGGCTGTCCGAGATCCAGGCCACGAAGGTGCCGGCGTTGGGTAGCCCGGCGCCGCTGGCCGCCGACTGGCAAACGAAGTCTGCGGCGTTCATGCCCACCAGGCCGCTGCCGGTTGCGGCCGCCCACTCTTCGAACGCGCCGGCGCCCGATGCGCTCGTGGTAAAGATGTACTGGTCGTATGATCCGGCGCCCCGAATCGCCTCGGAAGCCCCTTCGAAGTTCTCGCCGGGTCGGCCCGTGAACGAGGCGCCGTCGTTGTCGCGATTGTCCAGTTCGCGGGCGAGGGCGTCATTGGCATGCAGAACGAGGCCCACCACGCCCATGGCCGTCAGAGTCTTCTTCATTGTTCCCTCACTCGCCGCTTGCGCCGGACGAAATACCCGAATTCTTGATCATAGTCCCTGGACGTGCTCGATCACAAGCTCTATTGCATCAGCCAAGCGGTCTACTCTTTGTCCGGCAGCGGCGTCCTGCGCCGGTCCAGGTCGCGCTGGATCCACGCTTCGGCCAGGCGCTTCCATGGCTCTTCTTCGAGTGAATGCGGCTTGTACATGCCCACCACGGCGCGCTGGCGCTGGGCCTCGTAGAGGATCAGGGCGGTGGCGACCGAGACGTTGAGGCTCCGGGTCATGCCGTGCATGGGGATGAGGATCTCGCCGTCGCACTCGGCCACGGCCTCGTCGCTGACGCCGAATTTCTCGGTGCCCATGACGATCGCCGTGGGCTGGGTGTAATCGGGCTCGCGGAAGTCGACCGCCCGGTCGGAAAAGTGCGCGGCGTAGAGTTGGAAGCCCTGCTGCTTGAGAAAACGCAGGCCCTCGACGGCATCGTGGTGGCGCTGCAGCTTGACCCAGCGCTGGGCACCCTGGGCGGTGTGGTTCAGCGGCGGAATGCCGCCGGTGGGCGGCACGGCATGGGCTTCCAGGACGCCGACGGCATCGCAGGTGCGCAGGATGGCGGCCACGTTGTGGGCCTTGTGAACCCGCTCGAGGAAGACCGTCAGATCCGGCTGCCGGCTGGCGGCAACCTGCTCGATGCGAGCCTTGCGTTCGGGAGTCATTGCGTTATGTTAACCGTTTGTCCGCGACAATGACCGGCATGACAGACTGGTTCGAACAACTCCGATCCTGGGTCGCTCCGAGCAGCGACGAGCCCCTCGATCCGCAGCTCATCGCACGAGCCGCCGCCATCATCATGCTGGAAATGGCCGCCGCCGACGAGCATCGCGACGACAAGGAGCTGGACGTCATTCACCGCGCCATGCAGGACGCCTTCGACATCGACGATTCCGAGCTGGGCGAGCTGCTTCGCGACGCCGAGACGCTTCGGCGCGAAGCCGTCTCACTGCACGATTTCACGCGTGACCTCAAGGCGCATCTCGACCCCGACGACCGCGGCGAACTGGTCGGGTGGTTGTGGTGCGTGGCCTGGGCCGATGGCCGAATCGACCGCTACGAAGAGCAGCTGCTGCGCCGGCTGTCGGATCTGCTCGGCGTGCCCCACCACGAATTCATCCGGCGCAAGCACATCGCCGCCCCGGGTGGCGGGCGGGCCTGATCACTCCTCGGTATAGAACTGCTGCTTGAAGGTGAACGTCTCCGCCGGCCGGTTGCTGCCTTCGGGCTGCACCTGGATGGTAAAGGTCAGCGTTTCTTCGTCGGCGATGCGAAAGCTGCCGATGTAGTAGACGGCATCGTCGTCATCGACTTCGCGAACGTCGATATTCCGCCGCTGGCC
>CAZSGS010000049.1:0-11488 GCA_964606365.1 uncultured Wenzhouxiangella sp.
GTGGCTGTCTCCTGGATCTTTCCGCTCATCCTGGTCAATTACTACCTACTGGCACGACGGTTCGCCCTGGGCGTCAACCTGTTCGCCTGCCTGCTTGTGCTGCTGTTGCTGTCGAGGCAGATCGACTGGATCGGCGTCAGTCACCAGGCCTGTGTGCTGGCGGCAGTGATGTTCTTCGCCCATGTATTCGTCTGGTCGATCGACCGAAGGCAGGAGAAGCTCGAGCAGCTGACCCGCAGTGATCCCATGACGGCGCTGGGCAACCGCCGGGCGCTCGATCGCGCCATGCCCCGGGCTGCTGCTCGTTGCAGGAGAGGCGGGTTGCCGCTGTCGATCATCATCCTCGACCTGGACCACTTCAAACGCGTCAACGACCGCTACGGGCACACGCGGGGCGATAGGGTGATCCGGAGCGCGGCGAAGATGATCACCAGCCGCCTGCGCACGGGGGACCGGCCATTCCGCTACGGCGGCGAGGAGTTCGTGATCCTGTGCGAGGGCACCGACGGGGCGGGCGCGCATGAACTGGCCGAGCGGCTTCGTCGTGCCGCGCAAGAAGAACTGCTGACCGGCGAGCTGCAGATCACCTTCAGCGCGGGCGTTGGCGAGATGCGCGAGAACGAGTCGCCCAAGAACTGCCTGGAACGGGCCGACCGGGCCTTGCTGGCGGCCAAGTCCGGCGGGCGCAATCGTGTGTATCTCGACGAAGCGTGCGTGGCTGGGGGCGAGCAAGCGTAGCGGCCTGAACGGCCAATCGATTCGGCTGGGCCGGACAAGGGGCGGGCTGCCGTCGAGACGGGCGCTCCCTTCCCGACTGGAAACTCAGCCCATCGGCGCGTTGGAATAGTAGTGCCAGACGAAAATCGCCGCCGCGCCGCGATAGGGCCGCCACGGTTTGGCCACGGCATCGGTCCGCTTGCGATCCGGGCGCTTGCGCATGTTCTTGATGCGGTGAACGCCGGCCTGGATGGCGAGGTCGTCGGCCGGCCAGACGTCCGGACGGCCCAGCGAGAACAGCAGGAACATCTCCGCGCTCCAGCGCCCGAAGCCCTTGAGGCGGGTAATCTGTTCGATCACTTCGTCGTCCGGCAGATCGGCCAGCGCCGCCGGCACCAGGTCGCCGTCCAGCACGGCCCGGGACAGCCCGCGCGCGTAGCCGACCTTCTGCCTCGACAACCCCAGCGCGCGCAGCGCCTCGTCGCTCATCGCCAGAACGCGCTCGGGCTGGAAGTCGCCTTCCAGCGCCGCCTCGAGTCGTCCGAAGATGGTCGCGGCCGCCTTCACCGACAGCTGCTGGCCGGCGATGATGCGCAGGAAGTGCTCGAAGCTCGGCGCGCCCATGCGACGCTCCTCGGGGTAACCCACCTGCTCGAGCGCAGCGGCCATGTGCCGATCGCGCCGGGCGATGGCGTCCAGCGCGTGCTCGAGGTCACCGGCCGTCAACTGAAACTTCATGCTCCGTTCCTCTTGCCGCGTGGTCTAGTCGTGCAGGCCGGAGGCTTCGATCAGCCAGGCTTGCTCGCCCTGCGGTTGCGGGGGTATCTGGACGGCCTGATCCGGCGTGGCGTGAAACGCGGCCAGGTAGGCCGCCAGGGCGTACTGCACGGTACCCGGCGCCACGAAGTCGATGCCCGCCGCATCGGGATACTCCAGGCCGCCCAGCTTGCGCAGCCGCGGGTCGCTGAGTTCGCGCAGCGGGTAGCCGTCGCCGCAGTGCACCACCTGCTCGTGCCGACCGCCCGGCTCCGGCACGCACTGGGCCAGGAAGTTCAGCGTGATGATGCGAAACCGCTGCGCGGCGTCGCCCACCCAATCGCCATCGCGGACCAGTTCCGTGGTGGTGCCATCGGGGGCGACCACGGTCAGTTCGCGCACCCGCTCGCCGGTGCTGTCGACACCCTGGTTGATATCGCCCTGGCCGGGCTCGAGCGGCCGGCGGGCCGGGCGCGATGCGTCGTAGCTCAGACGCATGCCCGCGAACTGCGGGAAATAGCCCGGTGTCGCGCCCGGCGCGATTCCGGAGACGGCATGTTCCATGATGTCGTAGAGCTCGCCGGCAGTCACCGTCAGGGCGACCAGTTCGCCGTTGAAGGCCAGCGCGGCTTCCACGTCGAGTCGCGAAATGCCGCCTTCGGGCCGGAAACGGCTGGCCGCGGGCGGTTTGAGCCGAACCTGGTCGGCGGCCCGGCTGCCCGGGGGTGTCACCACGTCGCCGATCGCGGCCCGGATGCCGCCGCCATTGCGCAGGGCAATCACCGCCTCGGGCTCCTGCTGACGGCCCAGCCAGAGGTTGGCCCTGGCCGTCAGACGGCCCAGATTGGTTTCGCGCGTCCGTACCATGGGCCTGCGCCCGTCCAGGAACTGATCGGTGTAGCCGAGTATGTCGGATTCCTTGGTCTCCAGGATCCGCCAGAACGCGTCGCGTATGGCCACCACCTCGGGCATGGCTTCGGCATCGCGTTGGTCGACCAGTGACGGCATGCTGGCCCAGACGCCGGCCCGGTCCTGGTCGAGTTGGTCGAGGTCGATCACGCCTTCGTCGTCGAACTGCAGCAACAAACGCCCGAGGTATCGATAGTCGCCATTGGTGTTGACCAGCAGCAGCGGCTCGTCCAGCGGCGAGCGATACACGAGCGGATAATCGTCCACCGGCTCGTCGCCTGGATGGAGCCGGTCGGCCTGATCGGCCAGGATGGTATTGGAACCCCCGGCAATGATGACGTCGACATGCTCCAGGCGCTCGGCCAGGGCCCGTTCGACGTGCAGCTGCTGCATGTGGGCCGCCAGAATGATGATGTCCACTCCGTCGGCCGCCAGCGCATCGACCGACGCCTGGATCACGGCAGCCAGGGCGTCCATGTCATCCGGGTCGCCGGGCTGGATGCCGATCTCACCGGTCGAGGCGATCTGGTCCAGGCTGGGCGTCGTCGCGCCGACCACGCCAATCCGGCGGCCGTCGACTTCCAGCACCGCCGAGCGGGCGAGACGGCCCTGAACCTCGTCGGCAAGCTGCGCGTCGGTGCTGACCAGGCCTTCAAGATCCGGATCGCTGGAGAAATCCAGGTTGGACGACAGCCAGGGAAAACGCGAGCCCGCCCAGCCGTCCTCGTCCGGCGCGATGATCCCGGCGAACTCTTCCGGCCCGCCATCGAGGTCGTGATTGCCGACCGCGCTGGCATCGACGCCCATGGCATTGAGAAACGCGATCTCGCCGCGGCCCACGCCTGGAGCACCAACCACATCGGCCATCGCCGGGTCGTTGCCGGCCTGGTAGAGCGGCCCGGCGATGTAGTTGTCGCCGGAGCTGATCAGCACGGTATTGTCCGGCATCCCGGCACGAAACGAGGCGACCAGGGCGGAGAAATCGCCTACGTGTTCCAGCGCCAGGCTGCCGCCGCCATCGACGTCGGCAAAGTGCAGTAGCTGCAGCTCCAGCCCTTCTTCCTGCGCGCTCGGGTGGGCGGGGGGCGCTTGGGAGGCGATCTCCGGCTGGCTGCAGGCGAGCAGGCCGGAGAAGAGCGCAAGAATGATCAGGACGCGAACGGAAATACCCGGGAGAAGCGGCATGCAGACCTCTTGCAGGGAGAGCAGGCTGGCATTCTTTGTCAAGGCGAACCGGATTGCAAGAATCGAGACCCGCAAATCGCAATGCCCGAGTCGCTGCTGGATTGGTTCGTCAGAACTCGGCGCAATTGCATCCTTGCCGGGAAAGGGCTACCGTCAGGCTCAGCGCTGACCGGATAACGGGTGCGGCGTCCGATGAACTGAAGGAGGTTCTCATGGAAGGCATTCTCATCTGGTTGATCGTCGGTGGTATCGCCGGCTGGCTTGCGGGACTGATCGTCAAGGGTGGTGGTCAGGGCATCCTGATCAATATCATCGTCGGTATCATCGGCGCGGTCATCGGCGGTTGGCTTTTCGGACAGCTCGGCGTCGCCATTGGTACGGGTATCCTCAACAGCATCGTCACGGCCGTGATCGGCGCGGTGATCCTGCTTCTCATCATCGGTGTGATCCGCGGGAAGGGCTGACGACAACATGGCCCGGCGCCATTCGGCGCCCAGTATCACGGCGCCCGGGTGGTTGTCCGCCCGGGGCTCGCCCCCCTGAAACGGCGTCAGCCGGTCAGACCCCGGAAGCAGTACGTTCGGCCAAGTCCTGAAGCGCCCTCGTCACGATTTTCCCCCAGGGGATCATTGCGTCCCGGCCACAGTTGAGTCTGCTACATTAAGCCATGACCTTTCGTTTCGGCCCCTACGAGTTCGCGCCCGACTCCTCGTGCTTGATTGGGCCGAATGGCGAAGTGCCGCTCAGGCCGATGACGCTGAGTGTTCTGCACTTGCTGCTCGAATCCGCCCCGCACGTGGTGGGCCATGAGGCGCTGCTTGATCGGGTCTGGGGTCGCCAGGCGGTCAGCCCGGGCGTGCTCTCGCAATCCATTCGCGAGTTGCGCAAGGCGCTGAACGATTCCCCGCAGTCGCCGCGCTATATCGAAACCCGCCACCGGGTCGGTTACCGTTTCATTGCCGATGTCGAGGTTGTAGGGGCTCCTGACAGCCCCGGCCGGGACGCTTCACGGACCGCGGCTGCCGGCGGCTCGCCCGACCCCGGACCCGCCTGGAAACGCGGGCCGATGATCGGCGGAGTCCTCGGCCTGATCTTGGTCGTTGCGCTGTTGTGGCGAGGCGGCGGCTTCGATGAGTTGGATGGCATTTCGGACCTGCGTGCGTCCGAGGTCATTCACGTCGCCCGCCCGCAAGAGCCCGAAGCCCTGGGCTGGTACCGCGAAGGCCTGACCGCGCTGGACCGGTCGGACCTGCCGACCGCGGTGGAGCAGTTCGAACGGGCGCTCAGGCGCGAGCCTGGTTCGGTCGCCGCGATGGCGGCGCTGGCCGACGCGTTGGCCCGCTCCGGTCATGTCGAGCAGGCCCGCTCCTGGGTCGAGCGAGCCCAGCGTGAGGCGGCCAGCCTGCCGCGCAGTGAACAGCTTCGGCTCGAGGCCTTTGCGGCCACCCTGGATCATCAGCACGGCGATGCGTCGGACAGCCTGCTGGCGCTGTTCCAGCTCGATCCGGGCGATGCCGATGCCGGCTTGCGTCTGGCCGCGGCCCAGATCCGTTCCGGCCGTGCTCGCGATGCCGAGAAGACGCTCGATCAACTGACCGAGCTGGACTCACCGTCCATTCCGCCATTCCAGCTCGCTCTGGCCTATACCAGTCTGGCTTCGTCCCGGGGCGATCATCCGGCCTGGCGCGACGCGGCCGAGCGTGCCCGTGATCTGGCCGACAGCGACATGGAGCATGTCCAATCCGGGTTGCAACTCGCCTGGGCCCAGCTGCGGCTCGGGTCCACCGAGTCGTCTCAGTCGACCCTGGGCCGTATCGACGAACGCCTGGCCCGCATGCAATGGCCGGCCGGCGGGATTCGCCGCGACATGCTGGCTGCCACCCTGTTGCGCGAATCCGGCCAGCTGGAAGAGGCCATCGACGTTTTCGAACGGGCGGCAGATCAGTCGCGGTCCCATGGCCTGCGAATGGAGCGGCTGGCCGCGTTGCGCGAAGCCGCCTTCGTTCAGGTGCTGGCCGGTGATCAAAGTGGGGCGGTGGAGCGATTGATGCCGCTGCTCGATGAGCTCAACACCATGGATGCCCCCCAGGAACTGGGTCTGACGCTGGATGTGGCCTCGATCGCCCACCAACAGGCGGGCAACCCGGAACAGGCGCTGATCATGAGCCAGCGCGCCCTGCTCGCCCATCAGCAGGCGGGTGATCCGATGGGTGAAGCGGCCGTGCGCAGCAACCTGGCAATGCTCTACGCGCGTGCAGGACGCAACGAGGACGCCCACGAACAGTTCGAACGGGCGCGGGCCATCTTTGCCGAGGCTGGCGACATCCGGGGCGTGGCCACGGCCTTGAGCAACCTGGCCATTCTCTATACCCGTGCGGGCCGAATTGATGCCGCGCGCGAAGCCAACGAAACCGCGCTGGAGGGCTTTCGCCAGGTCGGCGCCAACGCCGATATCGCCCGAATCCAGTTCAATCTCGGCATTCAGGATCGCCGCACCGGCAACGTCTTGATGGCCAGCCAGCGTATCGGCGAGGCACGCGAGAGTTTCATCCTCATCGGTGCGACCGACTTCAGTATCCAGGCAACGGCCACGTTGGCAGGTCTCTATATGGATGCCGGCGACCTGGCTGCAGCCGGGGAATTACTGGATGGCGCACGGGTGCCGGACGAGCTCTCGCCGCAGCGCCGGGCGGCCATGGCTTCCGCGGCGGGTCGTCTGGCTGCCATGCGGGGGCAGCTCGATCGAGCCGAGGTTGAGTTTCAACAGGCCCATTCGGCGCGCCAGGAGGCGGGCCAGGAAGGGTGGCTGCTGATGGCCGAACTGGACCTCGCCCGGCTGGCGGCGATGCGCGGCCAGTGGACCGTCGCCGCCCAGCGCTCGCGCGAGATCCGGCGCGCCTTCCTGGCCGACGACGATGCACCGGCCGCCTTCCGGGCCGGGCTGCTGCTTGCCGCGAGCCTGGATGCCGAGGGCAGGGGTGATGCAGCCGTCGAGTTGCTGGAGAGCATGGCATCGGAACTGCCGCCGGCCAGCGAACCGGTGCTCGACTGGCAGGCGGATGTCCTGCGCGCGGTCCTGGAAGAGGAGCCTCAGGCCTTGCTTCACCTGTCTGAAAGACTTCAGCAGTCCGGCCATCTCGTGGTCGCCTTGCAGGCACGCATGCTGGCAGGGCAGCAAGGCGCCGACGACGCTCGAGAACAGCTTATGGGGCTTGGTGTAGCTCCGGAAGCCCTGCTGCCAGTGCCTTTCTGACCGTTTGGTACTTCGGCAGATTTCACGGAAATTACGATCCATTTTCATGACTTGAAGGAGCCATTCGGCCGATTCTGAGCGCTCATCAATGCGTTCAGGGAGAGCCGCCATGCTCTGCTTCAGTTCTCGACTCTTAGCTCGACTGTCCCCCACTGCTTACCTTCAGGCGGCTGTCCTGATCATCGCTTTGTCAGCGGTCGGACCGGGCTGGTCGCAGTCGATGAATGACGGATTCAGTAGTCCGATCATTCTTGGCGAAGTCAGAGAAGTCCGAGTGGATGACCATGGCAAGATCATGGTGGGCGGCAGCTTTGTGACCGGCTTGTGGGGCCAGGCCAAGGTCATGCGCATGGATCCTGATGGTCGGAGAGACAGCAGTTTCAGTGTCGGCTTCGAGCCGCCCAACGGCCAGGTTGAAAGCCTGACTCCGATTGCGGGTGGTGGTTATCTGGTCGGGGGCTCGTTTACCGGCAGTGGCTATCCGTCCCGCCTGGCACGGTTGGCCGATAGCGGCAGCCTGATCGGGAGTTTCGATCTGGATGTCAATGGCACGGTTCGTGTGATTGAGCGAACCAGCGACGATCCGTCAACCGCAAGCTACTACATCGGTGGTCAGTTCACCGAGGTGGACGGCCAGAGTCGCCGCCGAATTGCTCGGCTGAACAACAATCTCGAACCTGACCCCAGCTTCAATTCGCCGCATTTCATGGGCAGTGTGGTGTCCATTGCGCCTCAGCCTGATGGCAAGGTCCTGGTGGCCGGGACGGCCCTGATCGTCGATGGCCAGCCCGGCGCGGGTGGCATCGTGTTTCGTCTCAACGCCAACGGCAGTCTCGATACCAGCTTTGTGCACACGGCAATCCCGACAGGCTTGCAGAGCGTGGTCGCCATGGACGTGCAAAAGGACGGCAAGATCATGATCGCCGGTAACTTCTCGGCCACTCAAGGGGGACAGACGCGAGTCAATATCGCTCGTCTGGAATCAGACGGCAGCCTGGACCCGAGCTTTGCGACCGCCAGCGATGCCAATGGCACGGTCCGTGACCTGAAGCTGCAGCCGGACGGAAGGATTGTCGTGGTCGGGGAGTTCACCAATCTGGGATTCCTGTCCAGCCATATTGTTCGCTTGCACAGCGACGGTAGCCGGGACAATGGATTTGATTCGTTCATGATGCCCGATGAGCCCCCCAACTCGGTGGCAATCCAGGGCGACGGCGGTGTGCTGATTGCCGGCGGCTTCAGCGAGATCACCGGTCAGACCGCGCGGCGCGTGGCGCGCATCAGCAAGCACCTGGGGCTGGACCAGACGCTAGTTGGTTCGGGTGAACGTGCAGGACATATAAATGCCATGGCCGTTGAACGTGACGGCGATCTCCTGATCGGTGGAGACTTCACAATGATTCAGGGGCAAACCCGCCAGCGACTGGCCCGTTTGTCGCATGGCACCGGCACGCTCCACGGCGGGTTTGCGCCGGTTGTGGACGGCACCGTGGAGGCAATACTGGCTCAACCTGACGGCAAGATCTTGATTGCCGGTGACTTCCAGGCGGTCGGAGGTGCCTTTCGGGAGGGTGTGGCGCGCCTGAATGCAGACGGAACGCTGGATAACGGATTTCAGCCCCCGTCCATATCAGGTGGGACGGTGTACGCACTCGAACCGGGCGAGGATGGAAAGATCTACATCGGCGGGGAGTTCGACGATATTGCCGGTAGCGGGCGTCGGTATTTCGCCCGCCTGAATGCCGATGGCAGCCTGGATAATAGCCTCGAGGACCTGCAGCTTACCGGTCCGGTGTATGCGATCACCCACCAATGGGGCATGGGTCGACTGTATTTGGGTGGTGACTTTTCGCTACCGGATAGTAGTGCGCATCTTCGTGTCATCCGACTATTCGCAGACGGCAGTGTCGACACTACTTTCCGGGGAATCGTGGCCGGCTCCGACGATTCGACACGCGTCACCAGTCTGGCCGCAACGCCCGACGGTGGCGTACTGATTGGCGGTAGTTTTACGACGATCCTGGGCGCTCCGCCCAACTTCTACAGCCGCAAAAACTTTGCTCGATTGCAGTCCAATGGCTGGCCTACCAGCCTGGACATTGGTGTCGCTCCTTCCGATCCAGATCACCCGCATCGACCTATCCGTGCGGTAGGTGTACTCATGACGTGCTATGACGGCGAGGATCGAGTATTTGTAGGCGGGGGGTACGGTCTGGGTCAAGGCACGCCAGTCTGGGGGCTGGCTCGCTTTGAGCCGGATGGTGACATGGATCTGACTCTCAATTTCTCACCGCCGATTCCCGGTGGATATGTCCATCCCATTGATACGATGCTGCGTTTTTCCGACGGCAAAATCGCCGTGGATGCAACCATCATTGATGAGCGGGACACGCTGATCCGCTACAGCAACGGTGAGTCCATTCCCGATGAGCAGCTCAGCGTCGATGGCAGTGGCACTGTCACCTGGAGTCGCCGCGGCAAGGGACCGACTCTGCTCGGTCGACCGCAACTGTTGCTGTCCGACAGCTGCTGCGATGACGAGGACTTTTCCCCGTTGCCCGGGTACATGAGCTGGGACTCGGGCTCATCAACCTGGACCTACGACAGTTTTCCCAATCTGTTGGGCACCTATTACCTGAAAGTCCGCAGCCGCATCGGTGACAGCAACGGCTCAGGCGTGTTCGAAACTCCGATTCATCAGTTCTATGGCGGGCCGGAGCCCCCCAGCCAGTCCGATCTGTCCATCTCCGTGTCGGCAGACGCGTCGGAGGTTGCCGATGGCGATACGGTGACGATGTCGATCGTCGTCAGCAACCTGGGTCCGGATGCGGCCACCGGCGTGGTAGCGATCAACAACCTTGTGGGGTTCGAGTACGTGGAACATAGCGTCGATGTCGGCACCTTCATTCCGGAAACCGGGGAATGGGGGATCGGCAGTCTGTCGGTCGGCGGTGCGGTCGAGCTCAAGCTCACGGTTGAGGCAAATGACTCTGGTGCCTACTCGATCAAGTCCGATACGGGCAGTAGCGAGTTCGATCCGATCCCGGCCAACAATGTCGATGTCGTGGAAATTCCCCAGACACCCCCGCCGGTACTGGAGGCTGATCTGGCGATTACCCTGGACGCGACCACCGGAGAAGTCGAGCCGGGCGATACCGTCACTTTCGAGGTGGAACTGAGCAATCTCGGGCCGGACCCGGCCACCGAGGTGTTCGTGTTCTCTGTCCTGGTTCAGGGCTTTACCTATGCCGGCCATGTGGCCAACCAGGGCACGTATGACCCGGCCACCGGCGTCTGGACCGTCGGAAACCTGGCCGCCTCGGGCAGCGCCAGCCAGGCCACCTTCAAGCTGGATGCAGTCGTCAATGACGAGGGCCCGTACATGCACCTGGTCCAGGCCCACCTCAACGAGCACGATCCGGACGCCGGCAACGATCAGCGCCTGCGCTTCATCAATGTCGTGTTTCCGATCATCGACGCGCTGTTCTCGGACCGCTTCGAGCAGTTTCCGGAACCGACACAAAACTAAAGGCCGCGGGTCCGCCTCGAGCGGGCCCGCTGTCCAACTCAACCAGGGATAACCTCATGAAAGGCACTTGTCAGACTACGCTTCTGTTCACCATGTATCTTTTGATCGGACTGCATGGTTCGGCTGCCCTTGCCGGCGGCAGTTGGACTACCTATGCCCACTCTTGCCCGGGGTCGTCGATCACGGATGCGCTGCACCGTGATGCCGATGGCAGCCTGTGGGTTGGCTGCGGTTCCAACGCCAGCGGCTATGGTCTCCATGCCAGCTTCGATGGCGGCGAAACCTGGAGCGAGGTTCAGGTTACGCCTTCCACCCTGCTGATCGAGTTCCGGGTATTTTCGATTTCCCGCGGCCATGATGGCGCGCTCTATGTGGCCGGAATCCAGAACGCCACCGGCAACATGGTCATCCGGATCGATACCGCCGGCAGCCCGCCCTTCTCGGCCTCGCTGATCCTGACCGCAGTTTCGCAGTTGGGTCGCCAGTTCCAGGTTGGTAGCTACCGGGAACTTAGTGACGGCCGGGCGATTGCTGAATCCCACACCGGCAGTGACTTGCTGTACCGCCCGGACGCGGCCACCGGCAGTTCGGCCGCTGACTGGGTCATTCCGGACACGCTGCAGGGCCAGATACTGAGCCTGGAGGTCCACGACGATGAATTCTACGGCAGCGGCAGCACCATCAACGAGCCGCCGCGTGTCTATCTGCCGCCCCAGGGACCTGCCACTCCGCCGTATGATTTTGAGCGTATCGAGCTGGATCCTTCGGGGGTGGGCGAAATGTGGGGTGTGGCGGCCAACGATCAACGGGTGATCGTGACCGGTATCGACCGGACTTTCAATATTGGGAAAATCCTTGTCAGTAGTGGCGATCCCTACAACGCCGCCAACTATCTCGTGCACGAAATTCAGAGCATCGTCGGCACGGGTGGTATCGGCACCATGGGGCGGGACGTCTGCATGAGCGGAGATCGGGTTGTCGTGGTCGGTGAACGATTCCCGCAGGGCAGCGACAGCGGCCTGGCCATGGCCTCGTCCGACGGTGGCCATACGTTTACCAATATCTCCCCACCGTCGCCGATTCCGCCATCGACGATCAGCCGCTGCGTGCTCGCTCCGAACGGCCAGTTAGTCGTGGCT
>CAZSGS010000050.1:0-796 GCA_964606365.1 uncultured Wenzhouxiangella sp.
CGAGGAGCTTATTCAATACCTTCCGCTGTCTGACGTTGAGTTCGATCTCCCACGGATGCTGACGTAGAAGCCGATGACACCGACGGCGATCGGACCCCAGTACCAGCGCCAGACCGATGCCAGCATCGTGCGCTGGCCGAGCAGCGCCCGGCGCTCGGCGCGCAGGAATTCGATCACCGGCTGCTCGGGATCGGCTTCGGGAATGAGCCGGCGCATCCGCGAGAGCTTCAGCGGGATGTAGATGCACACCAGCGTCAGCCACAGGGCGAACCCCGCCGGAACGGGCATCGCCGCCAGCAACAGCCAGCATGCCGTCGTGCCGAAGAAGAGCGCCATCAAGACGGCGACGGTCGTCTCGACCCAGTCGCGCCAATGGACGCGCCGCCACAGACGGCCGAGTCCGGCGGGCCGCTGCAGCGAGCGATCGACGCCTTCGGCGGGACGCGACTGCCAATCGGATCGAATGCGGTCCCAGTCCATTATCCTTCCTCCACGAATTCTTCGTTGAAGCGCTGCTTCAGGCGGGTCATCCGAACGGCAACCGCACCCGGGCTGATGCCGAGCACGTCGGCACATTCCTCGCGTGAGAGCCCTTCGAGGTCCATCAGCAACACCGCCCGATTGACCGGATCGAGCCTGGAAAGGAACGACTCCAGCAGCGCCATGTCGTCGCCCACATCGGTGCTGCCCGCCGGCTCGTGCGCAAGCTCTCCGGCCGCCGGCCGCCGTTTGCGGACGAACTGCAGGGACGTGTTCACCGCCACCCGGTAGACCCACGTCGAGAGACTCGAGCGCC
>CAZSGS010000050.1:806-11410 GCA_964606365.1 uncultured Wenzhouxiangella sp.
CCCCTCGAACCCGGGCAGACCCTTCCACAACGCAACGGCGATTTCCTGCAGCAGGTCTTGCCAGTCGTTGGGTCCGGCATACTGGCGGGCGATGCGGACGAGTCGCGCCTCGTGGTCGCCGATGAGCTGTTTCAGTGCCTGAGTCACTTCGGGCATGATCCTTCTTGGTCCGTCACCCTATTGGATGCACGAAGCGGCGTTTTTTTACATTGCCCCGTTTGTCCGCAACGCACGATTCGTGCCGGGAAACGTTTATCCTCGTCCCAGTTGCATGAACCGGGGCCGGAATCGGGCTGCCGCCAACGGGGAAACCGGAGATCGTCAGGTAATGCATATCGCCACCATGCTCATGATCGTCCTGGCCGCGGGCCTGGCCAGTCAGTGGCTGGCCTGGCAAATCCGCTTGCCGGCCATCGTCATCCTGATCGCCAGCGGCCTCGTGCTGGGCCCGATCACGGGGTTGATCGATATCGCGATGGCGCCGGAGGAATTGACCGAGCTGATCGGTCTGGGCGTGGCCATCATCCTGTTCGAGGGCGGGATGGATCTCAAGCTGGGCGAATTCCGGCGCGTCGGTCACGGCATCACCCGCCTGACCACGATTGGACCGCTCCTGGCCTGGCTGTTCGGTGCCGTGGCCGGCCATTTCGTGGCGGGGCTGACCTGGCCGGTGGCGATCGTGCTCGGCGCCATACTGGTCGTCACCGGTCCGACCGTCATCCTGCCCCTGCTGCGACAGGCGCGTCTCAACAAGGAATCGGCCTCGCTTCTGAAGTGGGAAGGCATCGTCAACGATCCGGTCGGCGTGCTGCTTGCCGTTCTGGCTTTCCAGTACTTTACCGTCGCGGGAGAGGACTGGAGCTCCGTATTTCTGGGCCTGGGCAAGGCGGTTGCCGTGGCGGCCGTTCTCGGCGGCGCGGGTGGCTGGCTGACGGGCTGGTTCTACCGGCGCGGCGCGGTGCCCACCCACCTCAAGCCGCCGATGCTGATGGTGCTGGTGCTGGCCGCGTACTGGGCCAGCAACCAGGTCCAGCACGAAGCCGGCCTATTGACCGTCACCGTCATGGGACTGGTGATCGGCAATATGCGCTTGGTTGAACGCGAACCCCTGCGGCGTTTCAAGGAGAACCTCACCGTCGTGCTGCTGTCGGTGCTGTTCATCGTGATCCCGACCCAGCTCGACGCCTCGCATCTTCAGTCGATCGGCCTGTCGTCGGTCCTTTTCGTGCTGGCGGTGCTCTTCGTCGTGCGCCCCCTGACGATCGGCCTGGCAACCATCGGTGCGCCCATGCGCTGGCAGGACAAGGCCCTGATGGCATGGATCGCCCCCCGCGGCATCGTGGCCGCGGCCACCGCCAGCATCTTCGGGCCGGCGCTGGTCACCGCCGGCTACCCGGAAGCGGAGATCCTGATGCCGCTGGTCTTCCTGGTCATCCTGGTGACGGTGGTCCTGCACGGCGTGACGCTCGGCCCGCTGGCCCGCCGCTTCGGGCTTGCGGCGGAAGAGGAAAACGGCGTACTCATCGTGGGCGCCAGCGACTGGACCCGCGAACTGGCCGGCGTTCTATGCAAGTTCAAGATCGACGTCATCATCGCCGACGGCTCCTGGCACCGGCTCAAGAACGTCCGCATGGACGGTGTCCGGACCTACTACGGCGAGGTTCTGTCGGAACACGCCGAACACGAGCTGGAAGACGAGCACCTCAGCTACCTCCTGTGTGCCACCGACAATGACGCCTACAACGCCCTGGTCTGCAAGGCCCTGGGCGGCAAGTTCGGCCACCACCGGACTTTCCAGCTCGCACCGCCCGGGGAATCCAGCGACGAGCAGCGCCGACTGACGCTGCAGCAGCGCGGCTATTTCGCCTTCGAGCCTCCCGTCGACGCCCATACGCTGCACGCGCAGTTGAGCGAGGGCTGGACGATTCAGGCAACGCGCCTGAGCGAGGCCTTCAACCTGGATAAGCTCAAGGAAAAGCTGGGCGAGCCCGGTCGGGACTGGCTGCTGATCGGCAGCATTTCACCCCAGGGCAAGTTCCGCATGTACTCTCGCGAGCACGCATTCGACCCCGACACCGGTGGGCGACTGCTGTATTTCGCGCCCGAACAGGCCGCAGCGAAGGAGCCAGGCAACGCCTGAACGCACCGTCATGGGCACATCTAGCCGGTTCAAGCATTCCTCGCTCAGGCAGTGGGCCGTCCGCGTCGGCGGCAACCGGGTCGTGCGCGCCGGCACCGCGGCGGGCACGATCAAGGGCACGGGCCTGGTCACGGCCTTCTTCCTGCAGATGCTGCTGGCCCGTATCGTCGCCGACCCGACGGAGTACGGCATCTATGCCTGGGGCCAGAACCTGCTCTTCCTTCTCGGCAGCCTGTTCGCGCTCGGCATCCCCATGGCCACCAGCCGCCTCGTTGCCGTGCACGCCGGCCGCGGCGATCGCGGTTCGCTCGCCGCGGTCGCTGCAAGCGGCGCGCGCTGGCTGGCGCTGACCGCCCTGGCCGGAGCGGCCTTGTCCGCGGTGATCATTGTCCTTCTGCCAGCCGCCAGCTTCGGGGAGCTGCCGCGCCACGTTGCCTTGCTGTCGGCGGCGGCGTCGCCGCTGGTCGCGTTCACGCTATTCAACCAGGCCATGGCGCGCGCCCAGTCGCGGCTGGTATCCGCGTTCATGCCCACCCAGGTGGTGCGCCCGCTGGTAGCTGGCCTGCTCGCCCTGGCCTGGTTCATATGGATCGGCCGCAGCCCCGCGGGAATCGAAGTGCTGGCCGCGGTCGCCGCGAGCCTGGTGCTGGTCCTCGGTATTCAGTTGATGGCCCTGCGCCTGGTACGCCGCGATTCCCGTATCGACGCGGACGGGGATACCGCGGCGGCTCCCACGGAAGAAGCCTACGGCTCGCATCGCATCATGCCGAACGCGCTGCCGATCTTCGCCATGCGCCTGTCGGACATGTTCATTCAGTACGGCAATGTCCTGGTGCTGGGCATGCTCGGGGGGCCGCTGGCGGCGGCCGGATTCTTCGTGGCCGAGCGGCTGTCTCAGCTGGCCTCGGTGCCTCGTTCGGTGGTCAGCTCGGTTGTCCAGCCCTGGCTGGCGAGCGCGCACGCCGAGGGCGAGCACACGCGCCTCCAACAGGTCCTGACCCACGCGGTGCATACGTCGCTGTGGCCGACCCTGGTGATTGCCGCGGCGGTGATGGTGCTCGGGCACTTTCTACTCGGGCTGTTCGGCGCCGAGTATCGCCAGGCGTTGCCCGTGCTGGCCGTTCTGCTGGTCGCTCATACCCTGGGCGCGGCGCTGGGGCCGGCTCAGCAGGTCCTGATCATGAGCGGCCGGCAGAAAGCCGTCATGCGCGTCATGGCATTGGCCGCCGTCGGCCACCTGATCGTACTTTTCGGCCTGATCCCCTGGCTGGGTGCCGTGGGTGCAGCTGTCGCGACGCTGGTCAGCACGACCGTCGCCCGAATCGGCTGCCTTCGGCTGGTGCGCGCTCGCCTCCAGCTCGAGCCGTCGATACTCCGGCACCCGGACCCTCTGCCTTCATCGCGGGACACGCACGATGACTCGCGGTAACCGGCAGGCAGGACAGGCGAGCAGAGCCTATCGCCGTCTCAAGCTCAGGGCGAGGCGGGCGTGGCGCCGATACACGATGTACGTCAAACAGCGCGTCAGACCCGACGGCGTGCTTCCCGACCTGCTGATCATCGGCGCCATGAAATGCGGCACCACCACGCTGTTCAGAATGCTCGAACAGCACCCGGGCTTCATCGCGCCGAATACCAAGGAAATCCAGTTCTTCAACCAGCCGCGCAATCACGCGCGGGGACCGGGCTGGTATCGCGCCCACTTTCCCGGTGCCCGCCGCATGAAGCGGATCGAGCGCCGGCTGGGCTACCGGCCCGCTACCGGTGAGGCCACCCCGGCCATGTCGGCGCCCATGTACGCGCGCAATGCGGCCGACCTCGTTCCGGCGGCCCGAATCGTGGTGTCCCTGCGCAACCCGGTCGACCGCGCCTGGTCGCACTACCAGCACTACCAGCGGCATCCCGAGCCCGACCCCGTGGACTTCGAGACCGCCATCGAACGGGAACTGGGCTGGATGGCCAGCGGCACGAAACTGAGTGAGGACAACTTCCTCGAGCTGGCGCCGCAGCGCCACCGGCTCGGCTATATCGCCCGCGGCCAATACGCCGAGCAGCTGGAGCAGTGGTTCGCGCACTTCCGGCGCGACCAGTTCCTGATCCTCAACTTCGAGCGATGGATCGAGAATCCGAACGAAGCGATGCACCGCATAAGCGACCACCTGGGCCTGCCCGCGCACGAATTTCATGCCACCAGGGCCAATCCCGGTCACTACGGCGATGCGATGCCCGCCGAGTGTCGCGACCGACTCGTCGAGCACTTTCGCCCCTGGAATCGCCGCCTGTTCGAACTTCTGGGGGAAGACTGGGGGTGGCCGTGCTGAACGAAACGGGCCGTCCTGCAACGCGCATTTCGGTCGTGGTCAACAACTACAACTATGCCGACTATCTGGCCGAGTGCCTGGACTCGGCGCTGAGCCAGATGCACGCGATCGACGAGCTCATCGTCGTCGATGACGGCTCGAACGACGAGTCGCACGAGATCCTCGGGCGTTACCAGTCGCGGGCGGGGGTCCGCGTGACCATCCAGCAGAACCAGCGTCAGCTCGCGGCCGTTTTCAACGGACTCGCGCAGGCGAACGGCGACTTGTGCGTGCTGCTCGACAGCGACGACTACCTACTCGACGGCTACCTGGACAGGCTGCGTCGGCTCTCGCACGAGCATCCCGATATCGACCTGTTCTTCTCCAGCCCCGAACTCGGGGGCGAATCGAAAGAAGGCATTCGTTCCATGCGGCGCGTCCTCGAGGCCATGGCCCTGCCCGACGGGCCCACCGGCAAGACCCGATGGAGTACCTGGGCCGGGGGAGAGTTCGTCGGCACGCCCACCTCGGGCCTGGCCCTGCGTCGCGCGCTGGTCCGGCGATTCCTGGCGGTGCGCGAACAGCTGCCGGACCACATGCCGGTGGGGCAGCGCGCGGCCCGCCTGCTCGGCATCCCCCGCGACAGCCACACCGGCCACCGCATCTCCGCGGACGGCATCATCGTGCGCGGCAGCTCCATCCTCGGCGCCAACAAGTATCATTGCGCCACGCCCGCCTTCCACTACCGCATCCACGGGCGCAACGCGTTTGCCGGCCTGGGCCGGCTCCCGCGCCTGTACCTGCGCCTGCAGCGCAGCCGCCAGATCGCCATGCTTGCATCCCGGGCCATGGACGCCACGCGTCGGCCGACGGTCTCCGAAGTGCTCGAGGAGATCGACCAGCGAAGTCGACCCCTGCGTTTTCGGCGGCGGCTGCGGCTGATGATCAATTACCAGTACGCGCTAGTCCGGGCGCAGGATGCCTGGTGGCGCCGTCTCGCGGCCCTGCCCAGGGTCCCCTTCCGACTACTGCCGCCGCCGCGCCCGCAGGGATCGTCGCAGGCGTAGCGTCGGGCCGAGCAGCGACCAGGGCGTCACCAGGTAGCGCCGCCAGAGCCGGCGCGGATCGCTCAGCAGGCGATACAGCCAGGCCAGCCCGACCCGGCTCAGGCGTGCGGGTGGGCGCGCCTGCAGACCGGTGTAGTAATCCAGGGTGCCTCCCGCCTGCAGGATGGCGCCGACCTCGAGCGAGGCCCGGTGAGCGAGTATCCAGCGCTCCTGGGCGGGCATGCCCATGCCGACCAGCAGCACATCGGGCCCGAACGCGTTGATCCGCGTCTCCACCGCCTCGCCCCCGCGCAGGTAGCCGTGGTGCAGCTGGATTGGCAGATCCGGCCACGCGTCGTCAATCCAGGCCCTGGCGCGTTCGACCGCCAGCTCGGACCCACCCAGGTAGAAGACCCGAAGCTTGCGATGCTGCGCCAGGTCGAACAACTGCGGCAGGCAATCCATCAGGCTGAAGCGGCGCGCGAGGCGCGTATCGAGGCCGGCCGCCCGGAGCAGCCAGAGCACGCCCACCCCATCGACGTAGCAGGCGTCGCACTGCCGATAGAAGTCCGCGACGCTCGGACAACGGTGATAGAGGTAGAGACTGTGCAGATTGTGATGCCCGACCAACAAGGGTCGATCGCGCGCCCGCAGGCCATCGAGAAGCCATTCGAAGAAGCGGGGTGCGGCCATCGGCATGACTTCGCAGCCGGCGAATTCACGCAGTGCCGGGTGGTCGAAACCGGCTTCAGGCATTCGGCAACCAGTGGCTCAGGTCCCGATCGATCAGCTGCATGAGATCACGCACCTCGCTTTCGAACTCGCGCTCGAGCAACCGACGCTGCTGCTCGGGCATGGGAGGAAAGCGACGCATGTTGACCGCCTCGACCCGGTGCTTGGCCCAGGCGGCAAGACCCAGCGGCAGGATCCGCTTCATCCTGCGCTTGAACCCTTCCGACCGCATCAGCCCGTACAGGAGCCGGCTGCGCGGCTTCCCCGAGCGATTCTGACGATAAGCCGGAGGCGCGCGATCGCTGGCGTCCAGATCGAGAAAGTCGCAGCAGCGACGCCACAGCTGGTCAGGGTCGTCACGCAGGTCTTCGTAGAGCAACACCAGTACCCGCTGACGACCGAACACTTCGAAGTAGCGGCGCAGCTGCTCGGCATAGTGCCCCATTTCCCGGTAACGAAGGATATGCGAGGCGTCGTCCCTGCGCGCCTCCATGGCCAGCGCCTGCGCGAAACTGTCACCGGGCTCCTCGCGATCCCGGCGGGCATGGCACCAGGCCGAATAGGCCCGCTCGGCGGGATTGCGAACGATGGCGATGATTCTTGCATCGGGGCTGAAATCCGCCAGGCGCTGCGCAACGCCGGGCTCGGCCAAATACCAGGTGCTCGCCTCCCCCAGCCAGGACGCTTCCCGGGGGGCATCCTGAAACAGCGCGAGGTACTCCGACTCGCCGGTCACCACCCAGTCGCGCGGGTGTCCCGGCCGACCGTAGCCATCCGTTGCGGTATAACCGCGCTCGCCGAAGGCCAGATAGCCGGGCTCCTTGGGCGAACACATGAACACCGCGGGGTGGCCGGCCAGCATGACCGACAGCGTCGTCGTGCCGCTTTTCTGGGCACCGACCAGGAACAGATTGGGCCGACGCGCTTCAGTAGGCATTACGATCGAACCATCCGGTCAGGGCGGTCTTCGCAAGGATGCGGATATCCAGCCACAGGCTCCAGTTCTCTATGTAGTGAAGATCGTACTCGAGTCGCTTCTGCATCTTCTCCAGGGTATCCGTTTCCCCGCGGCAGCCGTTGATCTGCGCCAGGCCGGTGATGCCCGGCTTGACACGATGGCGCTGCATGAACGCCGCGAGCCGCTCGCTGAAAGCCTGGTTGAGCGCGAGCGGGTGCGGCCGCGGTCCGACCAGGGACATGTCGCCGCGCAGCACGTTGATGAGCTGCGGCAGCTCGTCGAGACTGCTGGCGCGCAACAGGGCGCCGACGCGGGTCACACGGGCGTCGTCGCGCCGCGCCTGCCGGAACGCCGTCGGCCCGTGATCGACCATGCTGCGAAACTTGAGCACCTCGATGACCCGCCCGCCCCCGCCGTGACGCGGCTGGCTGAACAGCACCGGTCCGGGCGAGTCCAGTTTGATCGCCAGGGCGATCAACGCCAGCAAGGGAAGCAGGATGATCAGCAGCAACAGGGCCACCACCCGGTCCATCGCCGTCTTGACGAATGCGTCGGGACCGTCCAGGGGGGTTGCGTTCAGCTCGATGACCGTCATGCCGGCGATTTCGCTGGCCCGGTGGCGCAGCAGCCGCAGCAGGCGCAGATCGGGCACGTAGCGTACCGGGAGGCTGCTCATGCGCAGCTGGCGCAGCAGCGATTCGTCGGCCGAATCGGGCGGGGCATCGCTCGCCAGCCACAGCTCCGTGGCCGGCGGCCGGAGCGACGTCAGTATCTCGTCGAGCGCTTCGAGCCGGCCCAGGTCGGGTAGCGCTTCGCCGCCGCCGTCGTCGGGCAGCCGAACGAATCCGACCACGCTGTCGCTGCCGTGCGCACGCCGCAACCGGCTTGCCGCGTCGAGCGCCAGCTTGCCGGTACCGAGCAATACGACCCGCGGCGTGCTTCGTTCCCGGGCGGCACCGAACGACCAGCGCCACGCGGCCATGACGACGACGCTCAGGCCGGCCCAGCCCATCATCCACAGACGGGAGAATTCGGCCGTCGTCTTGGTCAGCGTGGCAACCAGCATAAGACAGACGAACACGCCCACCAGCCCCGGAATCGCCGAGACCACGCCGCGCAGCGGCTTGTGCCAGTGCCTGCCCCGATAACTGCGCGCGGCCGGCAGCAGGACGAGCGCCAGCAGCACGCCGAACAGCAGTGCAACCTGGTAGTGCTCCGGCGGCAGCCAGCGCTGGAATCGAAGACACCAGGCGGCATAGCCGGCGAGCACCACGGACAGGGCGTCGAGCAGCGGTGCCACCCGGGTCAACCAGTCGGAACCGGGGATGTTCACCGCTCCTCCACGCGCGACTCGCCCTCGTGCGGCAGGAAGGAGGCCATCTGCTCAAACACCACGAAAACGGCAAGGGGTACCAGATACAGCAGGGTGCGATTGAACGTAACACCATTCTCGGCCTGGTTGAAATAGTGCGTGAACCCGAACACGAAGAGCAGGAAGCCGAGGGCCGCCAGAAACAGGCCGGCGGCAACACCATCGAACGTCGCCCGGCCCCTGCCGGCAAGGCCGACGGCGAATGCGACGACCACCAGCGGCCAGAGCATGTGAAAGTTCGCCTGCACGAACAGGCTTTCCCAGAGATAGGGCAGAAGCGGCGCGGGCCGCAGTTCGAGCGCGGGCAGGACCCCCGGCAGATCGAGTGTCGCAAGGGATCGCGACGCGTCGTGGAAACCCGACCACATCCCGATGGCCAATCCGATGGCCAGGCAGGCGGCCGCCACGACGCCGCCCCAGCGCAACAGCCTTGCCGGGGGATGCCAGGCCAGCAAGCCGGCGGCCCCGAGCAGCAAGGCGGCGAACGCGAGACCGGGTGTCTTGAACAACAGGCAGGCCAGCGCCATCACCACCGCAAGGATCGCGTAGCGCAACTCACCGGTTCGCTGCCAATCGGCCAGCGCCATGCTGCCCAGACCGAACGCGGCGGCGAGCCACAGATCGGCGTAGCCGGCGAGCACGGCATGGGTGTCGAGCAGGGGCTGGCTGAGCAGCGCGTAGGCGGCGACCGCCGCCAGCCAGGGGGCGAGCGCACGGCCGCGGAGATGCCCCCAGAGCGCCAGCGCCACGGTGGCCGGCAGGAGCAGCCACGGCAGGTAGATCAACGTGTGGTCCCAGGTGCCCGCGCCCAGCATCGTCCACAGCAGCAGCAGCGGGACGCCGGGCGGGTACTCCGACGCGCGCCAGTTGCCCAGTGTGCGAACGTCCGAGCCGACTGACGCCTGCAGCCAGTCCGGCGGCGAGACGAAGGGCGTAAGCGTCGCGTGCTCGAACCAGACCCTCGCCTTCGGCACCCAGTTCATCCACGCATCCCAGGCGTAGAGGGGGCGAAGCGCCAGCTCCTCGAGCATCACCGAGCCGCGTTCGAACAGGAACCACGCCAGCGGCAGGAGCCAGAACAGATGCCGCCAGGCGGCGCGACCGGGCCGCCGCGATACGAGGGTCGGCGGCGCGCGCAGCCACCAGCGCCAGGCGAGAAGCACCGTCAGGGCCGACAGCGCGCCCGCCACCGGGGCGAAGGCGAGATCGAGGCCGGCTGCGTCCCAGCCGAGCAGCAAGGCGATCACGGCCACCTGGCCGGTCAGGTAGCCGTGGCCCAGAACGATCGACGGCCGTGCACCGGGCAGCAGGCATCCCACGATGGCCGCCCCGGTCAGCCAGGGCAGCACCAGAGCCGCGAGCAGCCCCCACAAGCTGATTCCGTCGAAAAGCGGCGTGGTCATCCCGACGCTCCCCGGCATGGCGCTTTCGCGCCGTCCTCCAGGCGATAGAGACGCCCGAAGGGATGGCGGTCGACAAGAACCGCCGGCCATTGCCGCTCGGCGTCGGCCAGGACGCCGCACTCGGCATCGAACCGCAGGCCCTCGATTCGTTCGAGTTCCAGCACGTAGTCGCCCGCGCGCATCTCGCCGGCCGGCAACAGCCGGTGGCCGAAGTTGTGGATATTCATCGGCAGCAGGTGGAACTGAAGGCGCAAGCGCCAGAAATTGTGGCCCCGACTGTCGTGCAGGATGAAAAGCCGCGGATCGGCGTCGCCTGAAATCCGCTCGCGCAGCCGCGACGCGTAGCGCTGCAGATCGGCATCCATCTCCTGGTCGTGCTTCGACGCCTGGGTGAGTCCGCCGAAGCGGTCGCGCGTGGCCTGCAACTGGTGATCGAGTTGGGTCTGCCACAACCGATCGAGCCCCACCCAGGGTATGAGTACGGCGAGAAGCAGGGCGTAGGCCAGCGCCCGGCGCGGCAGCCGGAGCAGCCGGGCGCCGACCAGCAGGATGGCCACCGCCAATGCGACCCAGAGCGTGAAAGCGCCCGCCGGACGAACGAGGACTTCGCCGCGGGCACCCTTGCCCTTGAGGACGACGCCCGGGTACTTCAT